>NZ_JAUBTF010000033.1:0-77932 GCF_036702355.1 Microcoleus sp. D3_18_C4 | reverse complement strand
TCTGACTACTTTTTCTTTGAAGCATCTTCTCAAATCCCCTTGACAACTGCCATCCAAGCTTAACTTGTTACGAATGAGTCGCCATAGATAGTGTCATTGCCACCGAGACCATTGAGGTTGTCATTCCCCTCTCCGCCGTCAATGAAGTCGCCTTCAGCACCACCCCTGATGGTTTCTAAGCCAGCGCCACCGATCAGAGTGCTGGTGCCAGCACCACCGTCGAGAATGTCATTGCCATCGCCACCATCGAGGAAGTCAATACCATCGCCACCAAACAGGGAGTCACTTCCGGCATAGCCGAGCAGAGTATCATTGCCTACGCCACCATCGAGGGTATCGTTGCCGCCGCCTGCTAAGCTGTCGCCTTCTCCGTAGAGGGTGTCGTTGCCGTCGCCTCCAACCAGGGAATCTGCTCCGCCAAAAATTTCGCCTTTTTCATCATCGCCGTAGATCTTGTCATCGGTAAAGCCACCAATCACGGTGTCATCGCCAGCACCACCAAACCCTGTATCCTCGAAACCTACAAAGACTCGGTCTCTTCCAGCCCCACCATCGAGGAAATCTTTACCATCGTTGGCATCGTCGGCATTTGAGCCTCCGTACAGGATGTCATTGCCATCCTCGCCATACAATGAGTCTTCGCCTGAATCGCCAAAAAGTCGATCGGCTCCGATTCCACCATACAGGTTGTCCTTCTCCAGCCCACCGTAGAGGAAGTCGTTACCATCCTCACCATATAGATCGTCTTCGCCGTTTTCTCCAAAGAGACTATCGGCTCCAGCACCACCATACATAGTGTCTTTGTCGTCTCCACCGTAGATGCTGTCGTTAGCGCCTAAGCCATACAGCAGATCTTCCTTGCCAAAGCCGCGAATTATGTCGGCGTTATTGGTTCCGGTCAGGGTATCGGGTTCTGGAGTTCCATTTCTGATAGCCATAATTTTCTCCTGTTGTTATGTAAGTGTGTCGTAGTGTTATTTGAACTGTCGGCATCGCACAAAAGTGATTAGTGCACCCTAGAATTCGGTGCTTCGTTACCGCTGGCAATCCTCACCATTTCCCCCCTTTCCAACGTTGAAAAGGGGGATGCCAAGGCATGGAGAGGAGAAATAAAATGCGAGAAATCATCACAAAGACTCCGGTTGAGATAATGTCCGATCGATCGCCTTAATAGAAATATCGAAAAGCCTTACTGTCAAAGCATTGTCATTAGGGACCCAGCGAAGCGGAGGGAATTGCTCGGACTTGATATATGAGGTTACGAGAACTGGAAGATTGGACGATTGGTCGAGCTGACATTGGTGGTCACATTAGCCGCCGTAAACGAAGTGTTGGCTAGGGTCATCAACAGCGCGCCTGTGCCAAAACCGGCATCGCCAGCAATGCCATTACCCGATCGCAATTGAGTGTTCGCGCCAGATTGCACCACATCGATCGCTGCAATTCCGCTGAAGGATAGGATGTCTCCGCTGGAGCCGAGGGTGAAACCATTCACGCGATCGGAACCATGACCGCTGCGGTAGTAAATGGTATCTCTGCCACCGCCGCCCGTGAGGGTGTCATTTCCCGCACCACCAAACAACCCATCATTGCCGGGGCCGCCTGTCAGGATATCAGCACCACTGCCGCCATCCAGGTAATCATCCGCGTCACCGCCATTGATGGAGTCATCGCCGTCCATCCCGAAGATATTATCTTTGCTGCCGGTTCCAGTTAGGGTCTCGTTGCCGCTAGTCCCGATCGTCAGACCCACAACATCGACTGCATTGACCCCGGTCAGGTTCGCCCCAACCATGGTGGCATCGGTGAAGTTGGCTTTGCCCAGGTTGGCATTAGTTAAGTTGGCATTGGTGAAGTCGGTACCGATAAAACTCCCCACTTCCAGGTTGGCGCCTGTCAGATTGGCGTTTCTAAACTTGGTCAGGTTATCTCCAACCGCCTCCTTCAGGTTAGCGCCTGCCAGGTTTGCCCCTGTAAAGTTGGCTCCAGCCACATTACTCTTCTCAATAAGAGCGTTGTCTAACTCGACTCCACCCGTCAGGTTAGCGTCAACGAGAATTGCTCCAGCCAGGTTGGCGTTGCTGAGATCGGCACCAACCATGATTGCATTGCTCAAGTTAGCACCGTCCAGGGATATGCCTTCTGCAATCACCTGAGTCAGGTTCGCGTTGTTCAACTCAGAATCTGCGAAACTAGCACCGCCCATTTGAGTGCGCGTACCATTTGCATGGGGGCTGAAGTCAGCACCAGCCAGATTGACATCTTCGGCACTAAAGCCAGCCATATTGGCTCCGCGAAAGCGAGAAGTTGTCCGTGTCAATCCATCGGGTGGGTCGGTATCCGTCAGATTAACCTCACTCAGGTTGGCAAGGTCAAAGATGGTGTTGCTGAGGATAATGTCTGTGAAATTAGTCGATGCGTCGAATTGAGCGCCGGTAAAGTTCGCATCGATCAACAAGGTTCCTTCCAGGTCAGCACCTTGGAATTTGCCATTGGTCAAATTGGCGCCCGTAAAGTCAGCCGCTTTCAGCTTCGCTTTGTAGAAATCAGCCCCGGTAAAGTTGGCACCTCTAAGGTTCGGTCGATCCGATTGTTCGCCGCTGAGATTGGCCTCATGCAGAATGGCATTGGTCAGGTTGGCGTTGGACAGGTTGATGAATTTTGTGCTGATCAGGGAGAGATTTACTCCTGTTAGGTTGGCGCGACTGAAATTGACGTTTTCTAAGGTCGCTTTATAAAAATTCGCCGGTCCAAAGCTGGTATTGGCAGCAAAAATCGCATCCGTTGCATCTACATTCAGGAGAAAGGCTTCTTCAAAGTTGGTACCTCTGAGTTGAGTGCGGGTACCTTGAGCGTTGCGCCTGAACAAGACATTTTCCAGTCTCGCTTTAAAGAATGTGGAACCATTCAGATTTTGCCCACTAAAGTTATTGCCTACCAGGTTTTGATTGCTAAAGTTTTGCGCTACCATTTGTAGTCCCCAGAAAATGAAAATTGCGGATTTTGAAGTGTGAAGCAATTGGTCTGGACTTGAGACTAAAGACTCAAATATTTTTAATAGCTGAATCTGGCTACATCTTATGAGAGCCCCAAATTTCCCACAACCGGTAAAGGCTCTTCTTTACACAATCTTTAAAAAAAAACATACTTTTATAAAGATGGTGTGAATTTCTTCTCCAAAAGTATATCTTCTTATAAGAAAATCCAGTATTTTTACTGAAAAAGCACAAACTGATTCTGACTATTCGCTGTTATGGCCTTCGTCAGGGTAACGCTCTTGACTCCTGAATTCTGCTGTAAGTGCTGCGGGTTCTGGGTATTCTGTTTCTTATTCAAAACTTACGCAACTGGCACAATTGGTAGGGTTGCCCGAAACCTGAAACCCTTGATAATCGACCAATAACAACGAGGTCTGACGCACCATACAAATTGACTTAAGTGTGACCGTTGCGTCCAGGACTATAATCTTTATCTAATGGGGTTAGATAAGTCTATATACTTACCGATAACTATCGGTGCGAATATCCGAAGTAATTGTGAGGGGCTCTAACAATTTTTGGCATTGCTGCTGCTAGAGGATAGAGAGCCAAACTCCCCAACCCGCAGGCAACTAGACTATTTTTTTTCTGAGATTTTTGTAATTTAAGATACAGAATTTAATAGAGAATTGTGGATTTAAAAAATATCTCAATCGACCTGCAATTCCTGGTCTTGAACGACGATCGCATTCGGCAGCTTCTCTGCCGCAACCAGCAGGCGATCGATCGCAGACCAAGCACCCATAACCCCCGCAGAAATCGCCTGATTAATCCCCACTAGCGACATTCCCGCGCGGCTGAGCCAAGTATTCAATTGGCGGTTAAACTACTGCACAAAAGGCACTTCCAGCAAGCTATAAAAAGTAATCAAATTAGGCAAATTAGGCAAATTCATAATAGAAAGAAGTTTGGCAACGATACAGTGTAAGGAATTTAACGGATGTAACCTATCTCAGGAAGAAGTCAAAAGTCGATCGCACAATTCATTAACTTTCGATCCAGTTCTATGATATAATCTCGACCGTAAAATTGATTTTCTAATCCTTGTACCAGATTTTCTGGCAGGTCTTGGGCAATTTCACTGCTACAGGAACCAGCAGCTAAAGCAATAGTTGCTACTGTATCGACATCTCCCGAAAAGGCAATGCAATCTTGGAGCAGTTTGCTCATACTATCATTTCGCATGACGGCAGTAATAGCTGCTCTAACACAGACCAAACCTTTAACGCTGACTTCTCCTTGCCAAGGTATCGACCACTCACCAGCGACGTGCCTTTCTAGAAAATTTCCCAAATTTTTCTTTAAACCTAGCTGATAAATAAAGTAATGGGACATCAAAGCTGCTGCTATAGCTGCATTAATGCCATCAGGACTGTTGTGAGTAATGGCAGCTTGAATGGTAGCATTTTCGATGACTTTTTCAATAGTAGGAAAAATGCCAATCGGCCCGGCTCGCATCGCCGATCCGCTTTTATCGCTAGCGGAGTGAATTTTTTCTAAGAATTCTTTTCCGTCTTGAACTTGTAGCAAAAAATTGTAAAATTTACCAGCATAACCAAATCGCCGATCGCGCTGAAAAGCTGCAACAAATTTGCTGGCTAAAAGTTCCGGTGTCCAAGGTTCTCGGCTGACGATAGCTTCTGCGACGGCTAAACTCATCTGCGTATCGTCTGTGTAACATCCAGGCGGGATGTCGTGATGGGGATGCTTGATGTAGCCTTTGAGATTGTTGTACATTTCGATCGTCTGCGGGTCAACAAATTCAAAACCCGCACCGTAAGCGTCACCAATCGCTAATTCTATTAACATATATTTAATCCGTTTCCTACTATTTCATCCCCTTTTTTTCCTAAAATTTCAAATCCAAAAACACCCCAAAACAGCAAGTCTATTAACACGCACCGTTTTTACTCAAGACAACCAAAATTGTTTTGCAAATCAGAGTGATGTCGTAGACAATAGACCACTTACCCTGATAGTCGAGATCCATGCGGACAATCTCGTCAAAGTCTTTAACTCTAGACCGTCCGTTGACTTGCCACTCCCCAGTCAGGCCGGGTTTGACATTTAAACGCTGCCAGTGAAAATCGTCATAGGCAGCAACTTCATCGGGAGTTGGTGGTCGAGTTCCCACTAAACTCATGTCGCCAACTAACACATTCCAGAATTGAGGCAACTCGTCCAAACTCGTGCTCCGCAAGAAGCGGCCGACGCGGGTAATTCGCGGGTCATTTTCATTCTTAAAAATGTGACCCTTGGCTTGGTTGCTAACTAAATGTTTGAGATTTTCTGCACCGACAACCATAGATCGAAATTTCCATATTCTGAAATGTCGCCCTTTGAAGCTGCAGCGGACTTGACTGTAAAGCAGCGGGCCCGGATTGTCCAACAGCATCGCCACTGCCACCGGCACCGCCACCACAGCAGCAATTGCCAGTCCCAGCAGCGCACCCAAAATATCGATCGCCCGCTTCACCTTGCTCGTTACGGATCGGTGATGCTGTTGTTTTGATACACAAACTTTGTAAGTAGACTCTTGAAAAAATAAGGACAGCCTTTCTGATAATGATGATTTCGACGAGGCATCCATCGGAACTTTCATATGATTTCTCTCAACTTTAACGATCTCTTACGTCCATCTTATTAGCCATCCCAAATCTGCAGAACCTGAAGAGCTGAGCTTTGCACAATCTTTAAAAAGCCATCACACTTTTATAAAGTTTCTATGTACTTTTTCTAAAAACGTATAATTTTTATGTAAAATTACGTAAATTTACATAAAAAAGTTAGTCCAGTCCCCAAAAAAACCTGGTTTCAGCTAGGACTCTTCCCGGAAGACAGGGAGGATTCTACTGAGAAACCGGGTTTTTTGCCGTTTAGCGATAAATATCGGTGCGAACATCCCAAGCAAGTGTTAGCGGCTCTAACAATTTTTGCTGGCTGCTAGAGGCGAGTTTGCCTAAATATTCACGAACAACAAAGGCGTGTTCGAGATTCAAACGATAACCCCGTGAGACATCTTCAAAGAAAAGCGGCTCAGCCAAAATTTCTTCCCAATCAGGATTTTGCCTCGACTCCTCGGCCAACAGCATGAAATCTTCCTCCGCAGGCACAAGTCCCGCCGGCAAATTTCCTTCCAAAATCCGCAAAATTCGGGGTTCGCAGGTGCGGGTATTTACGCCTTGGCGTTCCAACAACTGCAAAATTTCCTGAAAGCTCAGAGTTTCCTCACCCAAAACCTGCATTAATTCCCACAGCAGAAAAAAGTCGCTGTACTGCTGCTGCGACACATCCAAAATGTGAGGATAGAGCGCCAAACTCGCCAACCCGCAGGCAACTCGACCAAATTTTTGGGGAAAATTTGTACTTTGAGATACAGAATTTAATGCAGAATTGTCAATCTCAAAAATATCTCGATCGCCCTGCAATTCCTGGTCTTGAACCACGATCGCATTCGGCAACTTCTGCCGCAACCAGCGGGCGATCGCAGGCCAAGCACCCATACCCCCTGCACAAATCGCCTGATTAATCCCCGCCGACGACATTCCCGCGCGGCTCAGCAAAGCATTTAATTCACGGTTCAACTGCTGCACAAAAGGCACTAAAACGAGACTTTCCAAATCTTTGCGTTTCACATCCCAATGCTGCTGACCAATATCCAAAGCAAAACTTTTTTGATGTTGCAAAATAACTTTTATTTGCCTTGCCGCCTCTAACAATTGCAGGCCAAAAGCAGAACCTTGTAACCGCTGCTGCAATTGATAGCGGCTCGGTAAATCTGGATGCCCCGGACGTGGCAAATTGATCGACATTCCCCAAGTTTCATTTTTAGCCAACAACTGACAGATAATATCCTGATCGAAAGCCTCGCCCGCAAAACCAAAACTCTGGCAAGTAAAATCAGCACGAGTTAAATCTTGAAGATTGGACGGCAACTCAACTAAAGCTAATTCCACCGTCGCCGCCCCCGCATTCAAAATCAAAGTTCCCCCGCTAAAAGACGAAGCATTCACAGTCAGCGGTGCAGCTTCTTCAGTGCCCTTAGTAGAATCCACGGCTGAGGATTCGACTTCCATGCCATTTTTCACAGGAGTTACAGCAGCAAGCAAAGTGGCGATCGCATCTTCCACCACAAAAATTTGCGAACTCGAAGCCACCAGAGACGCGCCCAAAACAGCCTCCCGCAGATTAAACCGATAAACATCCGACCAGCCAGCCGGAGTCCCCAAAATTACACCCCGCAAGTCTAAAAGCGCCGCATCAAGAGTTTCTGGCGTCAGCCCCGAAGCCCTACAGATTAAATTAGAAACTGGCAATCCTGCAAAATTCGCCCTCGGCATTGCAGAATCCAAAATTTCCCCTGATTCGGCAAATTTTTGCCCCTGCGTCCTCCGATTCAAAGTTGCCAGCAGCGCCCGCACACCTTGCAGCGGCAAGGCGATCGAAAAAGGCTGCAAGGGCGACCACTGCAACAGCGGTTCGTACATCCCAGCAGCCTCCCGCTGATAAGGAATGCCCACCTTTAAAGGTAATTTAAAATTTTCCAGTAAAAATTCTCCTGCAGCCAAAGCCTGGGGTCGGAATCCCACCGACTTGACTGTCACCTCTGACCCTGGGCTTCCTGGGGCTGTGTTCGCCAGCACCGCAGCCGAGGGAATCCGAAAGCTGGGGTCTGCTGGGGAACCCTCAGCCTGCGATGCTTCCCAGTAAATCGGGTGCAACTGGCCGGTGGTGCGATCGAGCAAAACCGCAGACAGGCCGCTGGAACCGAAATCAATGCCCAAATACCAGCTAGAATTCCGGCGTTCTGGGGATGGGGCGATCGCACCTGCTGCAGAATGCCCAGCCGAGTCTTGCTGCTGTGTTCCGGCAAACTCGCTAAAATCAGTTTTCCCCTCAACAACTGCTGCTTTACTCTCTGTCGAAATTAGGTTTTTTTTTTGACTTTCTGGAGGACTCGATCGCAGTTCGTTAGTTTCGGCAGTTTCTGGAGGGGGAGAATCAGTCAAAGGTCGATCGGTCTCGGTTAAACTAGCCAAAATCTCGTCTAGCGTCAAATTCGAGTCCTCTTCCTCCGCAAACAAATCATCATCAAGTTCGTTTTCCAAAACAAAAGGTTCATCATCAGAGGAGAGTTCCAACACATCGGAGAACAAATCCTCCAGCGTGCCGAGTTCTTCCTCTGCCGCCTCCGCAAAGGGATTGTTTGCAATGCCTTCGGGGGAACTCGCCGATAAATCCAAGCTGTTAGCGGCTGAGAAATTCGATCGCCCGAAGCTAGTATTTTCCAATCCCTCCAGATTGTAGAGGTCTGCCTCCAAAAGTTCCAGAGTATTGTTGTCCAAATTAAGAGCTCGATCGAGGTCATCTTCTAATGCCTCGACCGGCAGCAAATCCTCGTCCGGCGAAGCTTGGATGTACCCATCATCGAGCCGCTGCGAGGATGAGTCAAACTCGCCAGTTTGAACGTCACCGGCACTTGGCACAGCGGGGGTAGCACTGGGTCGGTGAGGGCTAATTTCTCCAGGCGTTCTCAACGGCAAAGCTGGTGATTGAGGGAGTGTAGCGCCGAACTGCTCGCCTTGGTTTTGACCCGTTTCTAGATTTTCTCGATCGTCCCCGTCAAGTTGCACCTCAGCGGTTGAGGGTGGTGCTTCTGAAACTTGAGGTACTGTTGCCACTTGCGGTTCAAATAAATCTGCACTATCTAAAGTTAGAGACTCTACAGAATTCCCCATTACAAAGTCTGAATCTTCATCTACTAAAGTCTCTTCCAGAGATTCGCCTTCATCCAGCAGATTTACAAACAAATCTTCGGTCATTTTTAGCGATTCGGCAGTTTCCTGATCCGTCGCAGCTTGATATTCTACACCTTCACTTTTGGTCTCAATTACATTATTTTCTACGGGAAAACTTTCGATTTCTAATTCTACTTCAGGAACCGCTTCTCCCGCAAACAAACTTGCATACAAATCCTCAATCTCTTCTTCGGTTTCTGTTAACCTATTCTCCGCTTCACCGCCAGTAAAACGAGCTGCATTTTGAGATATTTCGGGGGTAGAACCAAACAAATTATCTTCCGACTCCGGGAGCAAACTTGGGGCTTGAATGCGGTCGCGATCGCGCCTCAACTGTCTGAATTGCGGAGAAATTTCTGTACCGGCGTAGGGAAATCTGTCTTGTTCTCCGAATTCACCGGTGCGAATTTCCTGCACCGAGTCTCCCGTCTGACTCTCTGCGGCTGAGTGCTCGATCGCAGTATTTGAAGGGGCTGGAGCGACAGGAGATTGATCGGCTGCTGTTGGGGTGACGGTTTCGAGATTATTTGCTAAATCGATCGGCTGTTGAACGTAGGATGAAGCTTCTCGCCCCAACTGTGCAGCTAAGTGGTTGACCAAAGCCGCGAACATCGCCTCGCTCTGCTGGCTCAAACCGTACATATTTTCGAGTTCTTGTCTCAAGGAAGCTTGATAGCTTTGCAGATTTGCTTGCAAAGCCTCGAACACGATAGCCATCCTAGAATCGAGACTCATCAGCAGACTGTCAGCATGAGATTGGAAAAGTTGCATTTGCTCCAACCTCTGACCCGGCGTCAGCAGCGGGTGTTCTTCTGAGGTTTGTCGGTTAAGTGTTACGTCAATAGCCGATTGTTCATCAGGCGCACTGCCCAAAGAGTATGGTGCTGAGATGCTTTGCAATAACTGATTTTCTAGGGAACTTAGAATTTGGGAGAAATCGCTAGTCAAGGTCTCTTCCAAGCGAGCAGTCAGTACCTGCAAGAATTCAGCAATGATTTGCTGTTGGTTGGCTTGTTGTTGAGCTAGGGATTGTTGCTGCTGCCGTTTTGCTTCTAGCTGTTTGATTTCTTGAATTAGAGCTTGCTGCTCTTGCCGCAGAGCTTCTATGTCTTCTTGGAGCGGCCCTGTCAGGTTGGAACGCAGGTTGCTGATTTCTCCGGTTACGGCAAGCATGATTTGCTCTGCTGCTGAGGGGCCAGGGGCGGGCAGAGGCACTTTGGGTACTGGAACTGGTTGCGGGCGGACATTTGGGCGGGCGGGGGCTTTTGGGGCCGTTAGCTTTGAGTCTGAGGAAACCAGATAAGCGCGAACTCGCTCTAAAAGTTGGCGCTGGTGGACAGTATCAAGAGAACCCGTCCAAGGCAAGCGGGGTGCAGGCTTGCTGAGTACCTCGTCTATCTCAGCAATCAGTGCTTGAATTTTGTACTTCTGAGAATTCAAGGGCGGAACCTCTGGGAATGCGGCTTGGGAGAAACTTTACCGACAAAAGACTGAAGTCAGGCGGCAGCGATGCCAATAGATAGAATAATCTGAATGCGAGTCCGTCAATAATTTACTAATATTTTCTGACAACTGTTAATTAACCTTTTGCCTTCGGAGCGCTTCTATTGCCTATGATAGGTTAGTCGGTACTTCCGCACCAAATGCCTGCTTCTATCAATTCCAAGTGCTTTCAAATTCTGCGACTCAGGGGCGAGTTTCCCTGCCGGGAGGCTGATTCCTGCTCGGAATAGCTGCGAGCCCGACGAACTTTTGCCTTCACCTGCTTGAACGGCGGGTCGCACACTGTCACCGCGAGTTTCATTAGCATGGTGGCGCGCCAGTGTCTGTTCATTTTTCACCGACTTGGAAAAAACCTCAAACAATTTGCGATTTGGGATACCGAGATTCGGGATTGTCCCCGTATACTGGATTTGAGTAACCTTTAATTATAGCCTTTTATCTGTCTTCATGACTAGATACTAATGGTACAATAATCTTGGGGTAGCAGAAAAGTTTGCTGGGAAGTGGGTGGGTTTCGCTCGCCAAGAGCGCCTGTCTTTAGGCTCGCAATGGCTGGGGATTTTGCCGATCGTGCTGACATTAGCCTGGTTCTAGGCAGTTTGGATTTGGGATCTGTCTACCGTGCTTGCAGGCTGGTACTCGTGGATTCTGCGTTCTCGACTGCAGGGCCGAGTGACAACAAATCTCTCAGCAGTGTTAAGCTTGTCTTCGCGAAGTGCTTTCAAAGGTAATTCGATCGGCTCAGTCGTTTGCCACATTGCTAAAATTTTGTTAATAAAATTTGCTCAGTGGTATATATCTAAAAAATTATGGTATATTCTTTAGTTTCTAGCTCCCAATTAGAGCTTGAGGCTATTAATTCCCATATTGAGCCTTTGACCGCAAAACTTTAGAGGTAAAATTGCCGATTTTAGATCCTTGATTTTAGATCATTGTTTCTCAAATCTTGAATCTCAAATCGAATGACTCGGCTGCAAGCTATTTCTAACTGCCCAGCGCAGCTCAAGCG
Organism: Microcoleus sp. D3_18_C4; assembly: GCF_036702355.1. Taxonomy (NCBI): domain Bacteria; kingdom Bacillati; phylum Cyanobacteriota; class Cyanophyceae; order Oscillatoriales; family Microcoleaceae; genus Microcoleus; species Microcoleus sp. D3_18_C4. The sequence goes on along the minus strand of NZ_JAUBTF010000033.1, from coordinate 66,584 downwards.
CATAAATTAAAATGATGGCCTCATGGAAGACCGCTTTAACACCCGAGATCCGAATTCTAATATAAATCAATTGATAGTTTCTACTCCTTTTTTTGCAGGATTACCCGATCCTGTAATCGAGAGAGCAACTGTCCACATCGTTACCCGAAGTCATCCGTCAAATCAAGTGATTTTACTCGAAAATGACTGGGGAACATCAGTGTATTTTATATTGGATGGTTGGGTGAAAATTCGCACCTACAACCTAGACGGAAAAGAAGTAACACTGAATATTTTAGGGAAAGGAGAATTATTCGGGGAAATGGCCGCGATCGAAGAAGCACCGCGATCGACAGATGTGATCACCCTAGCCCCGACACTGATCGGCAATATGCCATCTCAGGATTTTGTGCAGCTCATTCATACCGAGCCGCTAGCAGGCATTCGCCTAGCTCAACTGATGGCGCGTCGCCTGCGACAAGTCAACCGCCGCCTGCGTTTGCGAGAGTCTGACAGTACGTCGCGAGTAGCAGATATTCTATTATTTTTGGCAGAGGGGCAAGGCAAAAAAATCCTGGAAACAGGAGGTACTGAAATACCGAACCTGCCACACAGAGAACTGAGCAGCCTCAGCGGGCTGGCTCGCGAAACAGTAACGCGAGTGCTGAGCAAGCTGGAAAAAAAAGGAACTATTCAGCGCGAACGTGACGTTTTGTGCATTCCCGACCTGCACGCCTTAGAGCGTCTGTTAGTCTAGAAGTATCAGAGTTTGCTTTTATTGAATCTAATTCAAAAGCACTCTCTGTTAACTAACTGATATTAATGATTTCCCGCAGGAGGTAAAGCTGTGAGTTTTAAGAAAATTTTCGCCGCCTTAGATGATTCTGAACTCGGCCACCGCGTCTTCACTCAAGCTTTAGAATTAGCTCTGAACGATCGCGCCCAGGTGATGCTCTTTAACTGCGTTACTGTTAACTCGCTGGGCGAGACGGCAGTGCCAATTCCGGTAGATTTGGGCATGAATGTCGAGTTAATGGATCAAGCTTATCAAGCTCAACGTTTGCGGCTGGAAAGGGAGGTAAAACAGGCTTCTGGTTTGCTGAAAAATTACTGCGACGCCGCAGCAAACAAAGGATTGCAAGTGGAATTTGACTGCAAAATGGAGGGCGATCCGGGGCATTGTATCTGTGAATCCGCCGAAAATTGGGGCGCAGATTTAATAGTGTTGGGGAGGCGTGGCCGCACGGGGTTCACAGAAGCTTTCCTCGGCAGCGTCAGCAATTATGTCGTTCACCACGCATCTTGTTCGGTTTTGGTAATCCAGGAAGCCAAAATTGAAAAATAATGCTGCTGAAAATTTAGGCTGAGAAAACCCATCTAAAATAAGACTTGCGTTCCTACCTAAACCCGGTTTCTGCGAGCAATATTAAACTTGGCGGCGAGGCATCCAAACAGTGAAACCGGGAATCAGCCGTATGGGGCGCAAGTCCCGTTAGATCTAAAATCTAAAATCTAAAATCTAAAATCTAAAATCGGAAAATCGGGAATCAGCCGTATGGGGCGCAAGTCCCGTAAAATCTAAAATCTAAAATCTAAAATCTAAAATCGGATGAGTGATTTTTTGTCAGCAGATGCTGCGTCTAATGCGAGTAGTTCTCCCAGTACAAATAACGAGCGGCAAACCGCCGATATTTCAGCAATGGCTGGCGATCGTACAAATCCAGATCCGGGGAAGCGCGCCTCTGGGGAAGCGCCTTTAAGGCTGGTAGAAACGGCTTTTTTGGCAAGTACCGCTAGCTTAATTTGGCTGGTAAATTATTACTTTCCACTAGGGCCTTTGCTGCGGGTGTTTTTTCCGATACCCATCGCCCTGGTTTACTTGCGCTGGGGCAACCGATCAGCTTGGATGGCAGCTTTGGTATCGGGTTTGCTGCTGTCGGTACTTATGGGCCCGACGCGGAGCATTTTATACGTGATGCCTTTTGGAATTATGGGAGTTGCACTGGGAGGACTTTGGAGGCGCAAAGCGAGTTGGTCACTCTCTATTAGTGTGGGCGCTCTCATTGGTACTGTAGGCTTCTTTTTTCGGTTTTGGCTGCTGTCAGCGTTGGTGGGTCAAGATCTATGGGTTTACGTAACGGCCCAGGTAACAGAGATGGTGGAATGGGTGTTTGTGAAGCTGGGCTGGCTTAATGTACCGAGTTTGAACACAATTGGGGCGATCGCCGCCGGGATGATTTTGGTTAACAATATTGTCTATTTATTTGTAGTGCATTTAGTAGCTTTGCTGCTATTAGATCGTTTGGGAAATCCAATTCCGCGCCCACCAAGCTGGGTGCAAGTTTTGATCGATTATGAAGAGTAGTTATTGGGCATGGGCATGGGGCATGGGGCATGGGGCATGGGGCATCGGGCATGGGGCATGGGGCATGGGGCATTGCTAATTGCTAATTGCTAATTGCTACTAAATAACTAATGACTAATAACTAATAGACCTCTCCTGCAAAGCAAGTCTTGAACAGGCAAGATGCCTGTTCCACAATAATTATTGTAGAGGTCTAATGACTGCTGACTACTGACTACTGACTAATTTATGATTGGTATTTATACAGAAATTGAACAGGGCCAGCGGTGGCTCGATCGCTATCGGGGACGAAAACCGATATTTGCCTGCGTGTTAGGATTTACCGCTACTGGCTTAATTCCGGGGATTTCAGCAGCAGGAGCAACCCCGCACGATCGACAATTTACTTGTTTAGCCGATGCAGAATTTTTGTATAACGGCCCTAAACCGTCGCCCCAATATCCTTTGCCACCCCTAGAAGCGGGTGCATCACCGGTACTCATATCTCGCGCTGTAGTCGAAGCTTTGGAACTTCCCCTTTATCTATTTAATGCTGGTTTGCCCCTCCCACCTCCGGTACCTGCAATTGATTTGGGTGGTACTCCGGCAAAGTGTCTGATTTCTGGGAATGCTTTAGAACTCGAAACAGTCAAACATTTACTCGAACAAGGATTAATTTGGGGAGCTAAATTAGCCGCTCAAACTAATGGCAGCTATTTAATTTTAGGAGAGTGCGTAGTTGGGGGAACTACTACTGCTTTGGGCGTGTTAATGGGTTTGGGTATTGCAGCGGCGGGCAAAGTTAATAGTTCTCATCCTCGCTGCAATCACGCTCAAAAATTGGCTGCGGTGACAGCGGGACTCAATAATGCTGAGTGGGAAATTAACGGACAAAACAGCACTCCCCTGGAATTGGTAGCGGCGGTGGGCGATCCGATGCAAATAGCGGTGGCTGCAATGGCGATCGCCGCGAGTCGGACTTGCGGGGTGCTTCTGGCCGGGGGTACGCAAATGCTGGCAGTGTACGCTTTGATGCAAGCCTTAGCCCGTGAATATGCTCTAGTATGGCGTCCCAAACAAGTTGCGGTGGGGACTACGCGCTGGGTGGCCGAAGACCCTACAGGAGACACTGTAGGACTCGCTAATGAGATCGGCGGTGTGCCTCTGTTGGCGGCGCAGCTAAGTTTTGCTGGATCTCGCTACGGGCAATTGCAAGCTTACGATCGCGGCTATGTTAAGGAAGGTGTCGGTGCGGGAGCGTGTGCGATCGCCAGTGGCTTGACTGCAAATTGGACTCCAACTCAACTCCTCCACGCTGTTGAAGCTTTAGCCTCGCGCTGTGAGATTAAACATTAAGTAGATAGTTATAAGACAATACGGTTCAGTTAAGGAAAATTGTAGCGAAAATGTTGGGCGGAGTGAAACGGAGGGTTCGTTCCACGGGCCCAACCTACACAGCATCTGTTTTTAGCACTAACCCAAGCGTATTGAGTTATAAGAATCGATGCCGGATTTGTGAACTTCTCTCTTTCTTCTCTTTCTTCTCTTTCTTCTCTGTCTTCTATCTCTCTGCGTCCTGTGCGCCCTCTGCGGTTTGTCAAAAAAATCTTGTTCACCAAAGAAATAGCCTTCCTATTTCTACACAATATCTCGCTTTCATGCAGTATTCTTCCTGTTAATTCCCGACCGGAAAAACTCTCTGCAATAACTCTATAAGTAGACGAGCATAAATCAACGCAATTTGTATTTGTTTTTGATTAGTACCCCATCCCCGCTAGCAATATTTAATTAGGCCCGCCTAGATGTTGCGAGTGCATTCTTTTGGAGAGCAACTGTTCTTCCAAGGCGGCAATTCGATTGTAAGCTGCTGTTAGCTGAGCTGTTAAACGCTGGATTTGAATCTCTGCGCTCAGCTCTTTTTCCAAGCTTTGAGAATTCTTGTCGAAGTAGCTGTCATCTAACAGTATGTCCTTGTGTTCGAGGAGGCCGTCGAGACTGCTGTAGCTTTGATAGGGCGAGGTTTGGTTATTTCCTACCGTTCCAGAGCGATCGTTTCTCTGTTGCTGGGTCAGCTTCGTCTCCTTGGCAGACTCCAAGAGCTTTTCATTGAGGTTTTCTATGAGTTTGTAGAGGGCCTCGACTTGTTGGCTCAATACTGTAACTTGCTGGCGGAGCGCTTCCATACAATCATCCTTTGGCTCGTAACTTAATATCTTTACATTTTAGGTAAATCTTTAAATAACTTGGATTTATCACTAAATTATTTAATTTTTGACGTAATTGTTGTGTTCCCAATCCTGACGGTAGATTTAGGGAGGCAGCTTGAAGATAATCGCTCGCCATTCGTGAGTCGATTGTAGATTTTAGATTTTAGATTTTAGATAGTCTTGGACACAGGAAGCGGGTGGGTTAACCCCCATACTTCGTTCAAACCTTCAATCAGAGCTAAAACGTCGGGTTTCTGAGAGTCGGATCGCAGAGCGTCCTATTAGATTGACTGCGCTCTCGCCAGTGCTTTCAGGATTGAGATGAATGAATTTTTAGTTTTTTTAGTTATTAAGCTGTCGCCGATTTAAAAATATTTTTTTACTTCGGTTGTGTGAAAAGGCTCATCCAACTGCAGATGGCAGCGCTCTCGTTGTTTCGTTATATTAAAAAATGTAACACAGATGCGGTCGATCGACCCGGCTGGCGAGCAAAACTGGCTCAAAGGAACTTGCAGCAGAGAAATTAGGCGTTAAGTTGAGGGAGTTTTCGGCATCGGAAAGCTCGATCGACAAGTTAGAAGGTAAAATCAGGGCAAGAGCCAAACAGACTCTCTTCGCAGCAGAACCGAGTACAATGGCTCTGTGTTTGAGGAAGAAATAAGAAAAAATCGGCGCCAACTACCGGACTCGACAAACAATTATTTCCCGGGCTGTAGAACACAAAACGATGGGTCAATATTTAGAAAAGCGGATTCACAGGTGAAACGAAGGTCTTTGCTATTGGGGGCCGCCACCCTAACTTTAAGTCAATTGGCGGCAGGGTGCGACTCGAAGCCCATTCTCAAAATTCGATCGCTCAAAAACGGTATTCCGGCCCAACTGGTAAGCAAATTTAGCCGCGATGTACAACCGTCTCCGCTTTTGCAGGTAACGCAAGAAGCACAATTAAAAGAATTATTCGCCCTGTTGCAGGAGTGGAAACGGGTTCCCGAATCAAAAAATCAAGCTAACTTGGTGATGTTGGGAGATTACTGGCTGACTTTGGCAATTAGGCAACAATTGATTAAGCCGATCGATCCTGCTAAGTTTGCTAATTGGCCACAATTGCCCGAAAGATGGCAAAAACTCGTCAGGCGCAACGATGAGGGTAAATTAGATCCTCAAGGTAAAGTGTGGGCTGCACCTTACCGCTGGGGAAGTACGGTAATTGCCTATCGAACCGACAAATTTAAGGCTTTGGGGTGGACTCCGACAGATTGGAAAGACTTGTGGCGAGTCGAATTGCGCGATCGAATTTCTCTGCCGGACAGTGCCAGAGAAGTTATCGGTTTAACATTAAAAAAACTCGGAAAATCTTACAATACGCAGCAATTAGATCAAGTCCCAAATCTTAAAAAAGAACTTGCAAATCTGCACCAACAAGTTAAACTTTATAGTTCTGACGCTTACCTGCAACCCTTAATTTTAGGCGATACTTGGTTGGCCGTAGGTTCCTCTGGGGACTTGCTGCCGCTGCTGCAAACTCAAAAGGATATTGCTTTAGTAGTTCCGGTTTCGGGAACTGCACTTTGGACGGATTTGTGGGTACAACCAGCATCAGGGAATCCAGTTTCTTTAGTGGAAAAATGGATTGATTTTTGCTTGCAGCCTCGGGTTGCTCCTCAATTATCTTTACTGGCTAAGGCTAGTTCGCCGATAATTGTCGGCATGAAACCCGAAGATTTACCGGAAGCTGTTCGCACTAATTCTGTGTTATTGCCGGATGCTAAGATTCTTGCTGCTAGCGACTTTCTGCTGCCTTTTGGGGATGCGGGGATCTCGCTGTATCGATCGCTCTGGCAAGAAACTAGGCAAGTAGTGAGAAGTTAAATTACAGTGAGGTACATAGCTCTTGTAAGGACAGTAATCTAAAATCCTTTCACCCTTCCTCGAAGACCTGGATTTGAGAGAGATTCTAAATCAATCCGACAGTTAAGCCGATCGCCCTTGCACGAATAAACTGCCAAAGCTGTCCCTTGACGGTTGCAAACTCGCACATTGTAACCATAATCGTTGGCGACAGTGCCAAAGCGGTTAACAAACTGATAGCGTTCCATATAATCGAGCAAACTCCAAAGTTGGCGATTGACTATGATAATTACCCAAGTATTGCCGGGATCGACAAACCAGCGATCGAGCAATTTGCCCCCAAAGAGTTTTTGAGCTAACCACAGACTCGGCACGCTTTTTTCGGTTTGCGAAAGCGGGGGCGACGGGAAATTAGCAGCGTTGCCAGTCGGGCAGACCGGCTCCTGGGAAAAGGCAGCAGATTGCTCCCACAGCAAGGCTCCGAGGCACGCAGAACAGGCGATCGGGACCAAAAATAAACTTTTTGTCAAAATGCCGTGTTTGCGGCGGAAAACTTGATTTTTGTGGCTAAATTTGTGGTAATTCATAAATTGGCAAGAGCCGGTTTTGTACAAAAGTTATCTGTTAATATCGATTCCTGTAAAATCGGTTTGTAGTGAGGAATTTAGTGTGCAGGAAATTTTGAGGACTGAAGTTCTTACTGCGAACCGGCACAATTGTTGTTAAAATTCCGATCGCCTAAACAATGAAGCAGGCAGACAAGCAGCAAAAGTAGAGCCGCAATCTAACTCGCTAGTAACTTCAATATCGCCGCCCATCATCTGACAAAAACGCTGACTGATAGTCAGCCCCAAACCCGTACCGCCGTACTTGCGAGTAGTTGAATTGTCCGCTTGAGTGAAAGGTTGGAACAGGCGCTCTTGCTGCTCTGGTGTCATGCCGATGCCCGTGTCCGTCACTCGGAAAATTAAAAAGTCTGAATCCAAAATTAACATTTGAGCAACTCTCGGTTGATATTTATTTTTTAATTCTTCACTGGTAATTCTTTCGACAGTAAGCACGATCGCCCCATTAGCAGAAAATTTAGCAGCATTGCTGAGCAAATTCAGCATTACCTGCCGCACTTTCATCAAATCGCCGTGCATCGCGCCGATATTGTCAGAACTCAATACTTGCAAAGTATTGCCGTTTTTATCCATTAGCGGTTTGATAGTTGTTACTACCTCCTCGATTAAGCCTCCAACATCAAAGCTTTCGAGGTAAATCTCCATCTTGTCAGCTTCAATTTTGGAAATGTCGAGAATGTCGTCAATTAGGCGCAGCAAGTGTTTGCCAGCAGTGCGAATTTTGTCTAAATCCGAGACTACCTCTAAATTGCCTAACTCTTCGGCATCTTCCGCTAGCATATCGCTGTAGCCGATAATCGCATTGAGGGGAGTGCGTAACTCGTGGCTCATGTTTGCCAGAAAAGCACTCTTGGCGCGATTGGCGAGTTCTGCGGCTTCTTTGGCCAACTGCCATGCTTCCTCAGCGTCTTTGCGTTCGGTGATATCCCGCAGTGTCGCCACCACGGCTTCGACGCTGCCGTCTGTCGCACAAACCGGGCTGAGAATGTACTCGTAGTCGCGGGTTCCCCAGTTTGCCGTGGGGACAATTACTTCGCCTTTCACGGGTTCGGCTGTGGCAAATATGCCCTGGCATTCTTGGTGAACCCGCTGCATAATTGTGGGCGACCAGCCTAATTCCTGCCAGGTTTTGCCAATCATTTCTCTGGGGTTCATGCCGGCGGCTTGAGCGGCGGTGCGGCTGACATAGGTGTATTTTCCCGATCGATCTACTAGAAAAATTAGGTCAAGAGAAGCGCCTAGAATGCCGTCAACTGTTCGGGCGTGTCGGGCTACCTGAGCCGTCATTTGTCTGACTGTGATGGCGCCGCGGACTCTGGCGGCTAGTTCAAACCGCAAGAGTTCGTTGGCTTGTTTGAGGAATAGGGTGCGCTGTTCGACTTCTATTTCTAGTTCTGCTTTGGCTTTTTCTAGGGTGAGTTCGGCAAGTTTGCGATCGCTCACATCTGTAGAAATTGTACCGACTGCATAAACTTTACCTTCGGAGTTGCAGAGGGGAAATTTCAGAGAAATATAAGTGTGCGGGCCATCGTCTTGAGGGATGATTTCTTCGAGGGTTAGGGGCGAGCAGGATTCGAGAACTTTCAGGTCGTTTTCTCGCAAGGCTGCTGCTTTGTCTTGGGGAAAAATATCGCCATCGGTTTTCCCTGTTATTTGCTCCTTTGCGATGTCAAACAAATTGTCAAAATGGCGGTTGGTGAGCAGGTATTTTCCCTCAAGGTCTTTGATGTAAATTACTGCTGTTGAGTTGTCTAAAATCGCTTGCAGCAGTGCTTCGCTCTTTCGCAGGGCTTTTTGAGTGTTTTGGCGATCGACTATTTCTGGCTGCAATTCCCAGTTGAGGCGATTTAAGTCTTGCCAAGCTTCCTGGACTAGATTTAAGGCGATCGCGCTTTTTTCTAGTTCTGTATTTACCTGCTGCGACTGATTTGAGACGGAGTTTTCGGGCAATTCTAGGGGTTGGAAAGCGAGCGGGATGTGGGGATTTGCGATCCTCTTCGAGGGCTTCGCTAACGGGCGAGCGCCCGCCAATTTTTTATTATATCGAAAATCTACGGCTAATTGACCATCTAAACTCGATTTTTTGGGAAATAAATCGGGGAATTCACCGAAATTTAAATTGTCATAAATTATATCAAATGTCCGCGATCGCTGGTGCGGTTCGGCGGTGGAGTTAAATGCCCAATTCCCGTCTGCTGTTGATAAATCTGAGTTAGCGGGTTTGGCAATCCGGCGAGTGACGGCAACTCCCAAGGCGAAGGGGACAAGGGCAGCCGCAGACATTGCCAGCAGCCAGTTGTTGCCCCACCAAGTTGCGATCGAGGTTTTGGGGATGCCCCGAACTAAAATTGCTGCGGGTTTTCCCGCTAAATTGCCAAGGGATTTGGCAGCTACTGCATAAGTTTGACTGCCTGTTTGTAGGTTTCCGGCGACTGGTTTGCCGCCACCGGCGAGTGCAGATTGTAGGAGAGATTTGTCTATGGAATTTAAGTCTGGTAACTGTTGTTTTTTTGTAACTGCTTGCGAACTTGCCAAAACAAATTTGCCGTCAGCCAGCGGTGCGTAGATAGCCTGATATCCCCCGCCCTGTAAATTGAGGGTTTTGCTGCTAGCAACTACCGACGTTGTGCTGATAATTTTTCCTAATACTAAGGCCGCAATCACTGTCTGAGTTTTTGGATCTTTTATGGGAATTGCTGCGTAGTGGACGAGAACAGGTCGATCGCCCTTTCCGGGCGGCAAAGATCCCAATTGTTCCTGAACTTCTGATTTGGCAATGATTTCGGTAGCCGTAATTGGGTTTTTTGCACCAAATGCTCGATCGACTATTTTTTGCAGTTTAAAAATTTTTCCCTTCTGGTTGGAGTTGACGCTAACCACTATCTGCCTGTTTTTTCCCACTAATGCCGCGCTGTCTATTTCCCCTGTTTTGACTTGATTTTCTAGAATTTGCTTGACAGATTTTTGCAAATCTGATACTTTTTTGCCGCTGTTGTAAGCTAAGGCTGTTTGGGCGATCCTTTTGCTGTCAGAGGAGTTTTGCAAACGGTCGGCGGCGCGATCGAGTTGGAGATTATAGTTAATTTCACTAAGGCTCAGTTCTGATTTTGCTTGATTTTGCAGTTGATTGTTTGCAACGGCCGATGTTAGCAAAAGTGCTGCTCCCGTTAGCCCAACTGGCAAAATTGTTTGTAAAGCCACCAGTCCAATTAGCTGTTTTCTGGTGACGGACAAGTTGTAAGTGGACGGATTGAAAGCAGCTTTCAATTTTCTTTCGGAAGTCGCAACTTTAGTTTGCTGCAGACAATTTTGCTGGCTGTCGTTTAACTGAGTATGAGCCATAGTAGTAGATGCGAGATCGGTTGTAGATGACAGGCCATCAATTAATCGGGAAGGGAATTAATTAGAAATTTGAGATTTGAGATTTTAGACTTCGGCGTGAGCGCTCAGTCGAACGATTTTATATTTTATATCGAGTTCGCTTAGTCACTCATCATAAAATTGTTAGCTCTCGCCGGGGGCAATAAAGCAAGAAAATGACTGGGATATTTTTAAATAAATCAATTTATCGGTGTTCAATCAGATTGTCTTATTTAGTTGTTTTTCCATATACTGTCGGCTCCTATTTAAAGTTTGTTGCGAGCAGACAGGGGACATTGGTGTCAACTTCAGACTAAAACCATTTGTATCTCTCGTTTATAGCCGAGTCTCGCTCCCCGTAAATCCCCCTTAAGAAGGGGGACTTTGACGCTCTTGTCCCTGGGGGGTTAGGGGGAATCAGCAAGACTATGAACTCAAACAGTAGATTGGTACAACATAAGACGTTAAGTGGACACCAATGCCTGCAGACAGTCCGCAAGTTAAGTAGTTTTTTGATCGACTATAGAGTAAATTCACTTAAAAAAAGTTTAGCGTAATTATTGCAACTCTTAGATAGGCTCGATCGACTTTTTCCCGCCTTCACCTTTTTTTCAATCCCACAACCGCCTGCCTGCTTTGCCGCCCAGTCGCTGGTGAGTATCTTTGAGCAAAATTGGGATGTCTAACTCTTCGGGACACCTGGGCAAACATTCGCCACAATCGGTGCAGCGGTTGCCTTTGCTGCCGGGAAACCAGTGTCCGGCATTTTCAAACATGGCGTAGCGGTATTTGCCAAAGTCAGTCATGTCGAACCCGACGGCGAGATTGCGGAGTCGCAATACTTCGGGAATGTTGATGTTTTCCGGGCAAGGCAAACAGGCATAGCACTGGCTGCATTTGTCGGTTTTCAAAGTGTCTGCAATAGCCGATTCTAGCCGATCGAACGCAGCGATTTCGGCGTTGGTGAGGGGAAAGTCGCGATCGCCATATTTCAGAGGTTGCTCTAATTCTGTCGCATTTGCAGCCCCCACACTCAAAGTCCCAATCCTAGTATCGCTAAGTAAAAACCGATAGTTTAACTCTAAGGGCGAGAAAGGCGAGCACAATTGTGCGAGTGTTTCCGGGGGCGTGTAGAGTTGCCCTCCTTTATCGGCTGGGGAAATGATGAAAACGCCCATATCTTTGTTTTTGGCGAGTTCAATTGCCGGGGCGTTGCGCTGAAAAAAATAGTAATAATGCAGATTGACAAATTCAAACAAATCTGTATTGATTGCAGCCAAAATCAGATCCAGAGGCCCGTGAGTCGAAAAGCCAACGTGCCGAATGCGACCATCAGCCAGGGCTTTGCGTACAGATTCCATGCAGCCTGTGGGCGATCGCACCCAAGCCAAATGTTCCCAAGTATTCAAACCGTGAATTGCCAGACAATCGATATAGTCTAAATTCAGGCGTTTGAGGGATGCGTCGATCCAGCGTTCCATTGCTGCTGCATCCTCGGTTGGGGAAATTTTTGTAGTGACGTGAAGGCGCGATCGATCGACAGACAAACCAGCCGAAAGGGCCGCGCCAAGATATTCCTCGCTGCAACCGTAACCCGCCGCCGTTTCCAGGTGATTGATTCCCTGAGACACCGCCTGTTGTACAGTCTGACAGGCAGTTTCCTCAGAAGCCAAATAGCGCATGGTTCCCAAGGAAAATACAGACAGGTGCAACTCCGTTTTGCCAAACCGTCGATAGCGCATAAAGTTTAGGAAGTTTCGCCCGGGCCCAAGCCGCTTCTCTTAATCAAATCCTCTGGACGGAGGTTTGAGATAAATTCCCGGAAGGCCCGGCGTTCGGCCTCATCAGCATCTCGATCAACCGGTATCGAAGCATCGGCGACGACTTCTTCCATCACCCAGATGGGGCAGTTCGTACGCAGGGCCAGGGCGATCGCGTCGCTAGGTCGGGCATCGATCTCTTTTTTAACTTCTCCCTGACGGACGATCAGGACGGCATAGAACGTGTTATCTTGCAGCGAGTGAATAACTATGCGCTCCAAGGTAAGACTCCATGCCTCTAAAAAATTGACCATCAGATCGTGAGTTAAGGGCCGAGGAGGCTTGTGGCCTTCGATCGCGCTAATAATAGCCTTTGCTTGCTCCTGACCGATATAAATAGGCAAAGCCCGTCGCTCCGTAGCGTCTCTCAATAGGACAATAGGACTGCGCGTGGCTGCATCTAAGGCAATTCCAGCGACTTTCATTTCAATCATTCGATCGGCCTCATAGAATTAAGAAACTGTAAGGCAGTAGAGAACTTGGACATAAAGATCACCTAAATCCAGTATGACTTGATCTTCGCCGGAATCTGCAACAGATCTGGGACTATCGATTTTAGATTTTAGATTGACTCGGGGGGAGAGGGGACGGCAAAACCTCCTGTCTATGGTTTGTCTCTATGGTTTCATGTAAATAAGCGATCGACTACGGAAAAATACTTATGTTTACAGGACTAATTCAATCTCTCGGAAAGCTGAAGTCGCTAGGCAACGATTATTTCCAAATTTCCTGCACATCAAAGAACTCCTACCAGATTTTACAAGATTTAGCCATTGGGGACAGCGTAGCCGTGGATGGAGTCTGTTTGACGGTAGTGGAAGTTCTGCCGCAAGGTTTTGTCGCCGTCGCTTCGCCAGAAACTCTCCGGCGCACAACTCTGGGATCATTCCCCGATGCTTTGGTGAACCTAGAAACCTCCCTGCGCGCCGGTAGCAAATTGGGGGGACATTTCGTGACGGGGCACGTAGATGCGATCGGCACTTTAGCGACATCCACCCAAACCGCGAACGCTTGGGAGATGCGGTTTACTGCCCCACCAACAGCAAACTCGGGATGGCAACGTCAAATCGCACCTTACATCGTTTCCAAGGGCAGTATCGCCGTCAACGGCATCAGCTTAACCGTGGCAGATTGCGATGCTGACGGCAATTGGTTTGAAGTTGCTGTCATTCCCCACAGTTTTGGTGAGACAAACCTCAGTTATTTGCAACCAGGAAGTTTAGTTAATTTAGAAGCAGATATTCTGGGTAAATATGTCGCCAAATTTCTCCGCAGCGGCTCAAAATCCCATCCCGAACCGTGGGAAGAAGCCCCCACAATCAACAGTTTGGGAACAATTACACCAGAATTCTTAGCAGAACACGGATTTATTTAATCTTCGGGTGCGCGCGGCGCACCTTGCTAAGATAAAACTCGGGGGTTGAAAGCTACTACACAAACGAACTCCTAATTGCAAGCTCATGAAAATTCCATCATGGCCCGCGTGGTTTCCTTATCCTATCTCATGGTTAAGGGGTTTTGGACTTGTCTACATTCTCTCCGCCCTGGTCAAATCTCAACTCCAAAGTGGTGACAACTTTTTAGTCATTTTCATTGGGGCTTGGCTTACAGTACCGTTTGTATTCACCTTTTTCCATTGGGCGATCGCAGCGACAGTGAAGTTTCTACTGACTTATTTGCCAGCGCACCCAAAACTCAGCTCTGTCCGCCAGTACCTAACCGATCGCTGGACTGGACTAGAGCGGTCACACTGGAGAGAAGGACTGAACGCTTTCATTGTCAGCTTTGTAGCTTTTCTCATTTCAGTTTTGGTAATAGCGTACCTGCTACCAGTTCCCAGTAAAGCTGAAGCGTCGGAGTTCGACACTTATTTATTGAGGCGCAACATTCTCGTACTCAGACGCGATCTAATTCCAATCGGCATGCTCCTCCTCTCACCCTACCTTTATCAGTACGATTTGTGGGTTCGACATCGGCGGGCGGTCAAATCGGCTGCCAAAGCTAAAAAGCAGAAACCAACAAAAACGCGATCGCCTGCTGCCACAAACTTACCCGCTCCAAATCCAATAGAACAAGAACTCAATCAACTGAGTGCCGATGCTGGAGCAACTCGGATGCGACCTGTGAGACAAGCAGCCCCCGAAGTTGCTAACTGGTACGTGTTCCGATCAGGTAAAGCCGAGGGGCCGTATACCGCATTGCAACTGTGGGAGATTCAGAAAATTACGGCTCGCACAAAAGTTAGGCGAGGAGAGGGTGACTGGCAACGCGCTGGTGAAGTTTCAGAACTGACCAAATATCTTACACAACAATAGACCTCTTGCACAATAATTTTGTGCTATTAAGGAAAGTTTAGCCAATTTTATAATCTAGCAGGCTGGGCAAGTTTAAGGAGATGCCAATCAACCCAATAATTCAAAGTTTGACCTAAACTTGAGCAAACTTTTAAGAATAATACATATTTTTTTTGCAAGAGGTCTAAAGAATAAACTTGTAGTTGTAGGGTGCCTAATCCGCGAATTATTTTATCAATAATTGACGGCTCAAAGCTGACGCACCTACTAACTCTTACTCCTCTCTCTGCGTTCTCTGCGTTCTCTGCGGTTCAATAATCCAACTCTATTCCTCAACAAAATTGTTTTTCTCCCAAAACAATCCCGCAGCAATCCCCACCTGAGAAACTAAAAACAATACAGCAATTAATAGCTTTTGAAAGCCCGGTGCGTGGAAAAATGGATAAGTTAGCAAATTCAAATAAAATGACGGATGTTGTAGTTTCCCATTAGCCCCGCGTTTCGAGATCATTTGCTGAAACAAAAAAGCACCTCTACCATAATTGAATTGCTGTTTCCAAAATTTGCGAAGAGTTAGTGCATGGGAGTGATAAACTATAACTTCGGGAGCGTAAATTGCGGCATTGCCCGAATGCAACCACCGATCGCAAAATTCCCGGTCTTCTCCAGCCGCGAGAGAAAAAGTCGTGTCAAAGCCGCCGATTTTTTGGAAGGCCTCAGCGGGAAGGGCAAAATTGTTAGAAGTGAAAAATTGCGCGCGATCACCAATAGCATTATAGTAACTGTAAAGGTAATCGATCAGTTGCTGGCTGGCAGTAGAATAAATGTTATCCGGCAGCGCGTTTACAGTTCGACCTCCGATTAAGCAATCTGGTGTTTCCACAAATCGCTTTTCCAGATTTTGTAGCCAATCTACCCCCACAGTACAGTCATCGTCTGTAAACACTAAAAATTTGCCTTCTGCGGCAAAAGATCCAGTATTTCGCGCCGTTGCAGGGCCGGAGTTGGGTTGTGTCAGAAGGGTGATATTTAGCTGATTTTGAAAAGGCGAAATTGTATTTTCGACAGAGATTTCGGTGCTATCGTTGACGACGATAACTTGAAATTTATCGCGCGGATATTCAATTTCAACAAAAGACTGAATACACGCCGCTAATTTATCGGGGCGATTGTAGGTAGGAACAATAATTGAAAATAGAGTTTTAGCTTGGTTCATGTTCAGTTGACAGTTGACAGTTGACAGTTGACAGTTGACAGTTGACCGCTTTATAGCGACTTCTACCTGGAAGTCCGAGGATTGGAGTAATGAATAGTCTTCTTTTAATTTCCCCCGCTTATGCTTGGGGCTTTAAACCAATTCTTTCTGGTAACTAATAACTTTTAATTTTTCAAGCGATATAGCACCGACTCAGTATTAAAATCTTTACCGAAAACTGGTTGCAGCGGGCCTTGGGCACTTGTCAGCCAAGATAAAGCTTTTCTGGTAGCTGCGTTTGTCCCAGTCAGGGGCCCGAATCCCACAGTCCTAATTTTATTTTTCCGGAGTTTTTCAATCCATGCCGAAAGTCGATCGGCTCTAAACGGCACATATAAAACTTGTCTGTCCAAATTTCTCCCGTAAAACAGGTAGCTGCGCGAACTTAAAAAGAAGCCTATTCTTTCATCGGGTACTGTATTTTTATCAATATATTCGTAAATACCACGATACAGTTCTGTGCGTGCAATATCTCGCTTTTCCCTCCAATGACCAATTACTATCAATCCTATACAGACACCAATTATCACTAGGTAAATCGATTTTTTTCGGGTGGAAAATAGATGATTCAGCCATCCTAAGCCAGGATTGATTTTCAACCATATTGCAGCCAGCGTCACTGACACAAGATAAAATGTCGGATAGGGTAATATATATTGCCAACTGGTTCGTAATATTTTTCCGATACTGTTAATAGATTCTATGGGGTTAGACTTAAAATTGTCAATCAACAAACTCCCCCAAACAATGCTATCTCCGGTGAAAGAAGCATTTTTAATATAATCAAAAATTGTGTTGCTAGTAATTCCGAACAAACCACTAACCAAAACCACTGCCAGAATAAATTTATTTGGAGTTTTCAAGAGAGTTGCTGTAGCTGCGGCGGCGATGGCGAGTACGCTTAAAAAGGGAAATCCGTATCTGAGGTTAAAACCGAGTATAGGGCTGAGTTGACCGATCGACTCTCCGGCAGTACCGGACGTGTAAGGTGTAATTAGATACAGAATTCCTGTGCTGGCGAGAAGTACAATTAAAATAATATTATTTTGATTAATTATTCTGGTTTTACCCTGGATAAAAGCCAGAGGTGCTGCCAATACCTGAAGTGCGATCGCCAGAAAGGGCAGTTGCAATCTAATGATAATTTGTAAGCCGACAGTTTGCCAGTGGGAAATATTGCTGGGATTAAATTGAGCTGCTAAAGTGCTTTGCCAAATCTTTAAAAGTGGCGAAGCGGGCGGTTGCTGTACCGGAGGTGTTTGTGCAGGTAAGGGAGACGGTAAGGGAACAGGCTCTAAGGGAATTTTAATATCGCCGACTTCGGCGACAGGATAATTGATTTGCAGCAAGTTTCTCGCATACCAAAAACCTCCTAAAAGCAAGCAACAAGCTATGCCACACAGTAACACGGGTTTGAGAAAGTGGCGAATTCTAAATTTAGCTGATGTAGATTTTTTATTAACCGCGAATCTTTTAATTTCTAATATTGCTAATCCTCCTAAAAGTGAGGCTGCATAGACTATCCCGGTGATTTTGATTCCGGCTAGCATTCCTGCGGCGGCCAAAAATAGGGAAAGTTCGGATTGGGATCTGCTGCTATGGTAGGATAAACCTAGATACAAACCCACTGTAAATATTGCAGCTAGCGGTAAGTCTGGCTGAATGGTGTTCACTTGGTTGAGCATCATTGGTACTGTCAATACTAAAGATGCTGCTGCCATACCGTGAAGTCGTGTTGCTCCAAATTTTACGCTTAATAGATAGACGGCAATTCCCTCCAGTAGCCACGCAATTAGCATGGGAAAAGCTGCTAGAAAATCTTCTCCGAAGGGAAGCACGCACAAAGCAGATAAAACGTGCCAATTGTAGGGATATACTCGTGCTTGCTCTTGTTCAAAAATCCAATTTCCCGCGGCATCTAATAATGTAAATGAATGGGTTTGATACCATCGGGCGATCGCAGGCAGGTGAAACCACAATGAGTCATAATTGGTTGTGGGTTTGGTTGCCAGAGTTTTCAACAGCACAACTCCTACAACAGCGGTGGCAACAATAATTAGGAATTCTGATGGGCCGAAAGGTTGCTTGAGTTGGGGAATCGGCAACTGCGAGAAGGTAAAAGCTGTGTGGTTTTTGGTATAAATCAGGATGAAGCCGATCGCACAAATCAAAATTTCTGCTATAATCACCGCAGCAATATTTAGGCGATCGGCACTTCCTAGAATCAAGCCGATACAAACTTGTGCAATGCTCCATCCCGTCAGGAGCATGAGGAGAAAATGGGGAAATGAATAGTTATTGTTTTGTTTCTGATTATCGAAGGCAAGAGACAAGCTTAAGGGAATCGGCCCGACTAGAATAATCAGAAATAAAATTAATTCCCACAAATGCTGCGCTATTAGCATAAGCTGCAAGTTACCATTTTTTATCAGTTTTTCCTCGTTACCCGAAAGAGCCTGGTAACGAGGAAAAGTAACGAACACGCGAGCTCGTTGCACAAAACATAAATTTTCTTGTGGGGTGGGTTTTTCGACCCTTCCACAAGAAAATTAATCTAGCCAATCCCCAATTTTTACCTGTTAGCTTGCTTCTGAGGTTTGGGCTTGATTGCTTCAGAATCTTTGGGCTTAGAAGTGTCAGCTTTTAATAGTTCCGGGAATGGCGGCTGGAGGTTGTGAACTTCGATGTCCATTCCCAGCGGCAGAGGGGGAAGCTGGGGCAGATCGTTTTCCAAATCCTTGAGTCCGCTAGCGGTTTGTATTTCCACCATTTTCGGCATTTGCGGTACTTTGGCGGTTTCCAAACTGCCGATCATTTTTGCCAGAGCGAATTCTAGCTGAGATCCCGGGTCGATCGCCACCCAACCCTGGTCAGTCATTTGCCGGATCTCGAAGTGGAGGTGAGGCCCTGTAGACATTCCCGTACTGCCGACGCGGCCGATCGTCTCTCCCTGTTTCACCCACTCTCCCGGTTTCACAAACAGTTCCGAAAGGTGGCCGTAGAGAGTTTCCTGAGACTTTTTGCTGTGGTTGAGAACCACCGTCAAACCGTAGCCGCCCAACCAATCGGCGATCGCCACTTGACCTGCATAGGCTGCCAGTACGGGCGTTCCCATCGGGGCCCCCAAGTCAGTTCCGGTGTGAAACCTGCCGTAGCCCATAACCGGATGAGTCCGCCACCCAAACGGCGAAGTAATTGCCGAAGCAATAGATAGCGGAAACAGCAAGCTGGTGTTGCCATTTCCGGGCAGGCCTGCGGGACGCGGTGTGAGATTGTAGTAAGCAAAACCGGTATTGCTGCCGCTGCTGACACTAACCGCACCGACTTGAACCGGCCCGAGTCCCATGCTGGGCGCTGGAGGGCCGCCGCCGTAAGATGCAGATCCGGCATAATACCCAGCGTCTGCGGAGTATCCAGTGTCTGCGGAGTAGCCGATGTTAGCCGAGTATCCAGTGTCTGCTGAGTATCCTGCGTTAGCCGAGTAGCGCGGGGGTGCGTAAGCAGATTCCGGTGGGTTTGAATCCCTCCAAACCTGGCTGCCTATTTGTTGAACGGCTTGACCGAGTTTACTCACAGGATTTCCGCTACTATTTCCGGCAACAGTTCCCCGAACCAAGCCCGGAAGGCTTTCTGGCCGATTTCGAGGAGGAGGGGCTGCAATATAGCCGTCGTCTGCGATCGGAGGTTCCTGTCTGTAGTTGGGTTCTCCTGCATCTGCCGTCACCGGCTCGGAAACAGGAGGAGGCGCGCACAAACCGCCTTCTCCTTCGCACCCAGTCGATCGTTCTGCAAACTCTATCCTGGTTGGCGCTTCGTACTCGCTGGTAGCGCCAACGCTGTAGTCTGTTTGGTCGATTTCAGCGTGGGCTGGGTTAACTGGCGCTTCAAAAGGCGGCTCTTGGGCCGTCGCTTCTGGCAGGGGAATCAGCGCGGGTTCCGGCAGATAATATTCGGTGGGAGGTGGTTCGCTGGCGTACTCCGGCTCCCAGGCCGGTGCGGCATCGAAAGGCTCCGACGGTGGAACTTCTGCCTGCGGTTCAGGGTAGGGTTCTGGCGACCCTTGGCTGTATTCGGGTTCCGGGGGCGGGAGAGGAGCTTCAAATAATGGCTGGAGTTCTGCTGCGCCGGGGACGGCTTGTTCTGCTGGCGGAGTTTCGGCTTGGGCCCAAACTAAACCTTTGCTGAGCAGTCCCAGACTGGCAAGGCAACCCAGTCCCACCAGCAGTGAGCGATCGGACAAAAGGCGCGATCGAGTCCGGGCGCCTGTAGGGTTCTTTTTTTGCTGTTTGGTGTTCAAAGGGGCTGTTATTTGCTTGTCTGGAACTGGTTTCACGATTTTTTTTCCCAACTCAACAGGGGGCACAAGGATCTCGAAGTCAGGATCGAATGTATGGCAATCCTTGTCTTTATATACAGGCCTAACTGATTTTACCGGGCTTGAGGCAATTTTTTTTGCACATACAACAAGCTCAAATGCTTTACGCATTCAGTCGCGATCGATATCCGGTTTTTTTGATCCCGATGGCACTTGCGTAAAAGTGTCTTAGGGCCACACTGATGATAGCGCTTTGGCGTTCGCCTATGTTAATTAGTTGCCTATATTTGTCAGATTCTGCAAAATTTCTGCGCTGTCGGTCGTCCTGAAATATTGCACCATTCTCAATAATCTTTTCAGGGCGGACTCTCCTGCCCAACCCCTACTCCCCACAAGAAAATCTACTCTTTGTGGAACAGGCCGGAAAGCCTGTGCGAGCGAGAATGCTGCAAGATGTGAGTTGTTCTAAAACCGCCTACTCATCGCGATTTTTTCCTGAAAGCTGGCCCTGCCTTTAAAATTCGCGGACAAAATTTTTGATTGTTTAGAATACAAGCTAAATGATTCGCTTGGGTAAGGATAGGTTTCATGACTGTAGCTGGCGATCGCTTGACAAATTTTCCTGACTCTGAGTGTGGCGGACAGCCTGACGGTATCAGTTGGGACTGGCAGAGTTCTGAAGGCTTGCCCTATCTGACTTGCAGCTTGCTTTCTCGCTGGTCTCACGGCTTTTTTACTCGCGATTTCTCGCCCCAGGGGCCGATCGATCTGACGGAAGTTCTGGAACCTGGAGCTAAGGTTTACCGACTCCAACAGGTACACGGCAATGCGGTACTCAAAACCACTGAGTTGTCCCCGGTTGTGGCTCCGGGCCCGGAAACCGCTGCCCCAAGCTATGCTGAGGCTGATGGCTTGGTTGCCCATCGAGAATTGGAGGCGCTGTGGGTGTGCTCGGCTGACTGTGTGCCGGTGCTGATTGCTGACGATCGCACGGGACTGGTTGCGGCAGTTCACGCGGGTTGGCGCGGGACTGCTGCTAAGATATTACCAGAGGCGATCGCTCAACTTGTGGCACAAGGCAGTCAACTAGAAAATCTGAAGATTGCTATGGGGCCAGCGATCGCTGGAGAGGTTTACCAGGTATCTGTGGAAGTAGCAGCGGAACTGGGAGCCACCATTGCTCCTAAGAGTGGCGTTAGTGCGACAGCCGACGGCATTCTAGAGTTTTTGCACCAACTGCCGGAAACGCCTGTCTTAGCCGATCCAGAACCGGGAAAAGTACGCTTGGATGTTCGCCTCTGCAATGCTCTGCAATTGCAGCAGTTGGGAATCGATGTTTCTCAAGTGGCGATCGCTCCTTTCTGTACTTATTCTGACTCGGCTCGCTTTTTTTCCTACCGCCGCGATCGACTTAAAAAAGTCCAGTGGTCGGGAATTGTGAGTTCCAGCAGGACAAGTCCCTTCTGAGGGCATTTGGCAGAAGGTAAAATTTTAGACGGCCAAGATAAAAATAACAATCTTTGGATTCATTATTTTTTATTTACGAATGCCAAATGCCTTCTAGTTTCTATTTTCGTAAGGTTTGCTGGTTCCTGTTTTAAAGCACCAAAAACTAGCAGCAAAACTTTTGGGAAAGCGGCAGAGATCCCGCCCCGCTTTCCTCTCTTGTTAAGATTACTCTATAACGAGAGTCTTCAGCGGGTTATTACCATGAGTGAGCCAACTCCCTATCAACTTCTTGAAGTCGATGAAGATGCTTCCTTTGATGAAGTGCAAGAGGCCCGCACGCGCCTAGCTGAGCAGTACAGCGGTGACAAGAAACGTTTGGAATTGCTCGAAGCAGCTTACGACGCGATCCTCATGGATCGCCTGCGGCAGCGACAGGAAGGGAAAATTAAAGTACCTGAACGCATCCGCTTTCCCGAACGGCTGACTCCCCCACCCCCAAGCTTTACTCCCTCTCCTCCTAGTGGCAGCCCAGCTTGGTTGCAGCGGCTAATCGATACTCCTAGTCGATCAGACATTTTGTGGCCGGCTGGGGTGTATGTGGGGTTAGGCGGACTGAGTATTTATCCGGCGGCTAATGATGGTTTACTACAGTTGACTCTGGCTCTTGGGGTCGGCTCTTGTCTTTATTTTATTAATCGCAAGGAACAAAAATTTGGTCGCGCCGTGCTGCTGACTGTGGCTGGCTTGGTTATAGGCTTGTTGCTGGGAGGATTTTTGGGTTCTTTGGTCAGTCCGGCATTTATAACAACAGAGAAATTTATCGCTTTGTTTACGTTTTTAATTCTGTGGCTGGTCAGCGGTTTTCTGCGATAGTCAGTTGTCAGTTGACAGTTGACAGTTGACAGTTGTCAGTTGTCAGTTGTCAACAGTCATCAATCATTAGTCAACCATCAACAGTCATTAGTTATTGGTAATTGTTAATTGGTAATTAGTAATTGGTAATTGGTAACAATCAACTAACTACTAACACCTAAAACCTACGAACCAACCAATAACAATTAACCAATAACAATAATTAACCACTGCCAACTGTCAACTGTCAACTGACAAGTGACTATCTAAAATAATCTCAACTGCTTCGCTCAAATTGTTAGCAATTAAATCCGGTTGGTGCATTTCTAGTTGGGCGCGATCGCGAATTCCGCACAAAACACCAATTACCTTGACACCGTGGGTCTTTGCTGCTACAATATCTGCCTCCGTATCCCCAACCATCCAAGTGTCAGAAGCCGGAGGCAGTTCGGCAAGAGCTTTTGCCATCAACAGCGGCTTATCTTTGACATCCCCGGTTTTAACGTAATCGTTGGGGAGGCAATAGCGGCGGTTTTCTGGGAAAAAATGCCCTAAATTGCAGCGGTTGAAGGCTTCATCTAGTTCCCTAACACGGCGCATGGTCATCACCGCTAAGTCTACTCCAGCGCCCTGCACCTTTTCGAGAGTTTCCAGAGCGGTGGGAACTGGTTGATCATAAATCATGTAGGGTAGGGTGTGGACGGTTTGACGGCGTTTCTGGGCAAAATCGCGGGCTTGGGCTGCGTCTAATCCTGAGACAATGCCAATTTCGGTTTCGGGAACCCGCGCGCGCTTCATGTCCCAAAACTCGGCTTTGGGGAGTTCTCGCACTGGTTGGCCCGAACGCTTAGTCTCGGCGAGACAATACTGGTAAACTCGGTAGTAGCGATCGGACACGTCCATAATCGGGCCGTCAAAGTCGGTAATAAGTCTCAGCATTTAGCAGAGTATTTTTAAGCTTTTATACAAATCCTTCGATACTATAGCAGTTCTCAATCTTGGTGAGGTATGCCCTATGCCCACGGAGGCCTATGCCCTATGCCCGCTTATCAAGCGTGCACCTCATGTTACTGAGAAAGGCTATATATCATTTAAAGGTAACACTTTCTTTACAAAAATTGACACAAATACCCAGGGGAGGTAAGGTCTATAGGAATGGTGCTAATTAAAGCAAACATTTGAATTAAACTGTGCTGTTCCTCAACTTGAGCGGTTGTCAGCCATATCGGGGAATTTAAAATTAAAATGTGCCGCACAAATAGTGTAAACCGCTACATATTGTTCATAAATCTCAACCTCAATCGAGGCTGATTTTGACTTCGTTTTCTCAAAAAAATTTGGTTCAATTAATATTTGACCCCATTTTTAAAATAAGCAAAAAACTGCTTGGAGAATCCAAAGTGTACTGTTTGCATAAATTAGCCAGCGGTAACAGGTGATGACATTTGCCAGGATAAAAATTCCCATGAGAAATCGCATCCAAACAACAACTAACTTTACCGGCTAACCTTTGAGAGAGATGCTCTACAATAACGAGATGCTTCCCACATTAACTGTAGAGAGCAGCCCCAGAAGTATTAATATTCTTCTTTATAAGCTGTTATCCTTACGCAGGATTGAGTACCTCACAGTCGATCGGGATCTTAAGATTAAAGAAATATCTTTGAAAGTGCAAGATTTTGCCTACATTCATGAGGAAGTAGGCGAAGGAAAAGACGTGCGCGATAGTTTTCCTGAACTAATCGGAATTGAAGGAATCCTTGAAGATATTATTGAAGAACGACAGCAAGATTGTCAGTTAAAATCAATTAGCCGAGTTCTCAAAGACGGATCTTATTTGTATCTAAATTTGTACATTTTTGGTTGTAAAGGACAAGCCAATGCTGACAGATTGATTATGTTATGCGAAGATGTGACAGATAGCATTGGATCTCAGCCAACCATTGTTCAGGCTGCCAATAAAACAAGTATTAAAGGCGATAACTTAGCGGCGGCTGGCGATTATATTGACAAAATTATTAATTCCCTAGGGGATGTTTTGTTCGTAACAGGAACATCGGGCCAAATCAAAAAAGTGAATAAAGCTGCACAGCAATTATTTGGATATACCGAATCGGAATTAATTGGCAAATCCATATCCATGATTACGGCAGAGGAGGAATTGTTACGCAAAGTCAGCCAGCTACCTCCTGCACTTAAAAGCGAATATTGGCCTCAAGTAAAAGTAGCTTGCCAAACGAAAATAGGTTTAAAGCTGATTGTTGCGTTTTCATGTTCTACTTTCGAGACAAGCCCAGGAAGCAAGGATGGAGATAGCGGGGTTATACAAGATTTTGTTTATATCGGCAAAGACATTACCAAGCAACAACGCATAAAAAAGTGTCAAGAAGCACAGTATGCTGTGACTCATATCCTGTCAGAATCAACTTCTCTAGATAGCGCCACTCCGAAAATTTTGCAAGCTATTTGCCAAAGTTTTGGGTGGGATTTTGGCGAACTTTGGACGCCTGCTGAGGCGGAGAAAGAAACTAGATTGGGTGAGGAAATAAAATCTGAAACAGATCCGCTTTGGTGCCTGCCGCTTTGCTGTCCGATCGAGGAAACTCCTTGTTGGCGGCGGGTGGCCGTTTGGCAGGCAGCGGAGGAAGTTAGGGAGTTTGCCGAAAACGACCAGCAGATTACTTTTGCTGCGGGTGAGGGTTTGCCGGGAGCGGTTTCCAGAAGCGGTTGTACGCAGTGGATTACTGATCTTGTGGGCGATCCCAATTTCGTGCGATCGCGCTTGGCCGAGGAAGCGGGATTGCGATCGGGATTCGGTTTCCCCATTCACGCTAGGAGCCAAGTTGTAGGAGTAATGACTTTTTTTTGCCGGGAAGAACTGCAACCAGATCAAGATTTACTTCAGATCATAGCTGTGGTAAGTTCTCAATTAGGAGAATTTGTCAAGCGCAAATATGCAGAGCAAGAATTGCAAGAAGCTGAAGCTTCAATCCGCTTTTTGTACGAACAAGAAAAACGCCAAAGTGAAGAATTAGCTCGGCAAAACTTAGCTTTAGAACAAGCCAAATTAGAATTACAAGCAGCTAACATGGAATTGCAGCGCCTCGCTGCGGTGGATGGATTGACTCAAATTCCCAACCGTCGCTGTTTTGACAAAAAATTGGAGTTAGAATGGCAGTTGATGGAGCGAGAAAAAGAGTCGCTATCTTTAATTTTGTGCGATATCGATTTTTTCAAACTTTACAACGATCATTACGGGCATCAAGGAGGCGACGAATGTTTAAAACAAGTAGCCGAGATTTTAGCTAGCAACGCTCAGCGGGCAGGAGATTTAGCCGGCCGCTACGGTGGCGAAGAATTTGCGGTAATTTTGTCGCGAACTGATGTGCAAGAAGCAAAGCGGGTAGCTGAAGCAATTCGCAGCGATTTGAAAGCAGCGGAAATTTTTCATGCTGCTTCCAAGGTAAGTAAGTTTATAACTCTCAGTATGGGTATCGCTACTACTGTACCTGCTGCTGGTTTATCGATCGAGGAGTTAATTGGACAGGCCGATCGAGCGCTGTATCGAGCTAAACTAGAAGGACGCGATCGTATAGTTGCCCTAGACTTGAAAATAGAATTTCAGGGCCCGAAAGGAGTATGTTCTGATGATTGTGAGAGAAGCTAACATCGCTGACGCACCTGCAATCGCACGGGTGAATCTAGATACTTGGCGCACAGCTTACCGGGAAATTGTACCAGCAAATTACCTCGCACAGTTATCCTATGAAAAGCGAGAAAGCAATTGGCAAGAAATCCTGGCAAACGTCAAAAAGACTGGCGTTTTTGTCTGCCTTGCTGAGAATGAATCGGGAGAAATTGTGGGTTTTGCTGCGGGTGGTTGCGAGCGCACAGGCAAATATGTATATAAAGGAGAATTATTTGCCATCTATATTTTGGAGGAATATCAGCGTCAAGGAATTGGACGGCAACTCGTGAAAACAGTTGCCACAAAATTGGCAGAATTAAGTTTGAACTCGATGCTAGTTTGGGTACTAGGAGACAATCCAGCCTATAAGTTTTATGAATTATTAGGAGGTGAAAAAGTAGAGGAACAGCAAACAAGTAGAGCAGGAGTTGCACTCAAAGAAATTGCCTACGGTTGGAAAGACATCGCAGTGCTGATTAACACGCCTGTATGACCGAAAAAGTGGAAGTTTTATCAATCATCTATCAAACTTCCTCTCTTCATTTGTTCACGTTCAATTGCCTCAAACAAAGCTCGAAAATTCCCCGCCCCAAAACCTCCAGCTTGCACCTGTTTCCCGTTAACTAAACTAACTCGGCGCTCAATAATCTCGAAAAAGAAAGTCGGTTCTGCAAAAATTGGCTGGGTAAATATTTGCAGCAGCATTGCTGCAGGAGTATCTTCTTGCCAATCTGCCAAAACTTGACAAGCTGCAATTGCTTGCCAATCTGCGGGCAAATAGTTTTGCCGCTGCTGTAATTCGGAGTAGTATGTTGGAGGAACTGGCAGAAAAGGCAAACCGCACGATCGCAAATCGGCAACAACCCCCACGATATTATTAGTTTGCAAAGCCATGTGCTGAATACCCGGCCCCCGATTGGCGCTCAAAAACTCTTGAATTTGAGAATTAGCTGATGCCGGTTCATTAATCGGGAATTGCACCCCACCTTCAGCGTGCACCATAACTTGGCTCCGCAAAGCCGATTTCTCAGTCTGAATGTCAAAATTTTGCTGCGGTTGAAAACCTAATATTTTTTGATACCAACTAACAGCACTTGACAAATCGCCCGATTCAACATTTAACACTACGTGGTCAATCCGGGTAAACAACGGCAGCTTATCCGAAGCCGATAGCAGTGAATGGCTGCCAATTCGCTCCACGAGCGTATGGCTTAAATCTCCCCAGCCCGCGATTTTTGCCCGCTTAAAATAGCCTCCTGCGTTTAGGTCTTCTTGAATCGGTTCCAGGATTTTAGCGCCTTCAGCAGCCGCTCTAGCTACCGCTAATTCAATATTTTTTACCCGAAAACCCACATCGGCAATCCCTGGAGGATGAAACTTCAACCAACTAGCAGCGGGACTAGCGGGTGTCAGAGGCGAAGATAAAACAAAACATACATTGCCGCTGCTGACAACTTCAGTGTGAGTGTGGCTGTTGGCATAACCTGCTATTGATTGAAAGCCTAACTTGCCGACAAACCAGTCG
Source organism: Microcoleus sp. D3_18_C4 (assembly GCF_036702355.1). Taxonomy (NCBI): domain Bacteria; kingdom Bacillati; phylum Cyanobacteriota; class Cyanophyceae; order Oscillatoriales; family Microcoleaceae; genus Microcoleus; species Microcoleus sp. D3_18_C4. The sequence continues at coordinate 39,022 of NZ_JAUBTF010000033.1, read as the reverse complement.
CGGGATACTTTAGCGTTTTCAACGTAAAATTGAATGCGATCGAACTCCATAATCAATAATTGAAAATGGAAACTGAAAAATGGAAAATCTGCTGATTTTCAAGGCAAAATTGCAAGGTAGAGACTGAGTAATGGATATTTTTCATACTTTTTATTGCGCGCCCACTTAATAATAACCTAAAGATTGAATATCCTAGCTCCCTCTGAAGGCAGAAATACGTCAGCACTTAAAAGAAAAGACACCCGGTGTCTGGGATAACTTGGGTTTGCCGCGACGCCTTCGCCAAAAGGACTTACGCAAAAAACAAATAGTTTGACGCGCGAATTATAGGGGTAAGGTGCGCCAGCCCGTGCACCCTACATAATTAAGTGCTGTACAAGTTCTCAAACCTAAAAATATCATAATTTTTCTTGCCTTCAGCTTCCGCTGCGTTCTGCCTTCAAATCATTCCTCAATAGCTAAAAGAACAAATGACTTTCCGGCTGAATATTAATCTCCATCGGCACAGCTTGCGGGTCAGCCGAAAGAGCAAACATAATCGCATTGGCGGCAGTTTCGGTACTCAGCATTTTTGACCTGTCTACCTTCAAACTCACATTATCCCAAAACGGAGAATCCACCCCGCCAAAATAGAATAGCGTAAACTTAATGCCGTAGCGTCGCAGCTCATCTGCCATGCACTTGCTGAAACCAACTACCCCAAACTTTGAAGCGCAATAAGCCGTTCCCATCGCCATCGAATGCTTGCCCAAAATCCCGATGACATTGCAAATGTGGCCGGATTTACGCTCTTTCATCACATTCGCCGCTGCTTGAGACGTGTAAAAACTGCCTTTTAAGTTCAAGTCAAGCATTGCATCTAAATCAGCGGGTTCTAACTTGTTCCACTGCTTGAGAATTCCGGCACCGGCGGCGTTTATGAGGGCATCAATTTGTCCGAAATGTTCCACAGCTTTGTGCATCAGCGTCTCGACTTGCGGCAAATCGGTGATATCTGTGGGCACGCACAGTACCTCTGTTGCCGAAAGTTCGCTAGCTAAAGCGTCTAACTTACTGCTGTCTCTGGCGGCGAGCACTAGCCTCGCACCCGCATCAGCGAGTTTGCGGGCCACTGCTGAACCGATGCCGCCAGTCGCACCCACCACAACTACAACTTTGTCCTGCATATCCCTTTACATTTCTTTACGTCCAGATTGTATAATAACTCAAGTTGCTAGTAATGGGGATGCTTATAGCAATCCTTGCAGGAGTCGTAAATTTTTTACCCCACCCCAACCCTCCCCGAACCCAAGGGGAGGGAGTAAGAAATTTACCAATGATTTAGGATTGCTATATATATTTTAAATTTTAATTAATTGAGGGAAACTTGCCAGCCTTTTTCGGCTTTTTTAAGCTTGAGAGAGGCGCAGGATTGCAAAAATTTAGTAAATTTCCTACCGAGATTAAAATCTTTAATTATTTGGGTAATTTGTTTGCCGTATTGTCTGTGAAATTCGCTGCCTACATTTGAAAGAAATACAGAATTTTCAGGAGAGTTGCCGGTTAAGTCGCCAACGATTTTGACAAGAGCTCTTTCCAAGTCTTCCAGAGAATTAATATCTGTCAAACTCGCAGGTGCTGCTTGGTGGTTATTCAGAGTTTCTTGGCTCAGTATTGGCGGTGGTGGCGACAATCTCACTTCAAAAAGAGTGACATAAGTTTGAGAAGTTTCTGATGGTTTGTGGAGGACAAAATCGGTGGGATATTTGAGAAAGATATCGCGGGTTTTAGTGCCGAGCAAATGATGGGCAACAACTTGATTGAGGACTAAACCGTAATTCTCTTTAAATAAAGCTGAAACAGTAGAAAGTTTGATCCACTGAGTTGAGGTGCGTTTTTGCTCTTTTTTGATTAATTCTTTTAGCTGAATAACTAATTGTTCTAGGGGTGTAATTTCCGGTGTGGTGACGAGGGAATGGGTTTCCACTTGTCCGGTTTTGCTGTTTAAAACTATGATTTTATCTATTTGTTTGCGGACTTGAAATACGGTTAGTCCGTGGGCTTGCAGTGTGTTGCTGAGGTGAGTCAGGGCGCGATCGGACGAACAGACAAAAATCTCTTTGGCTGTGGGATAATGTACGAAAATCGATGCGCCGACTGTAGCCATTTTTAAGTCGGCGCTGTCTTTGCCGGGGGGGACGTGAATTAGTTGATAGCCGCGCTGGTGAAATTCGGCATCTTTCTTGCCCATGCTGCGCCAATTGGCAAAGGCAACTTTGATTTGGATGGGATAGTGGCAAATTCCCTCTAGGAATTTTTCGGTTTCGATGTTGAGTTGCAAGTTTTCGACATCTAGCAGCAAGATAGCAATGCCGATAGGAAGCGAATTTGTTTGATTTGTGGTGGGAGTGGGAGGTTTTGAGGAAACTGAGTTTTGTGATTTAGCGGGTGCTGTTTGAGATTGGGCTAGCTGCTGAATTTTGGCAAATAATTTGCTGAATTGAGGTGAATTAACGAATTCTGGAATCAGCAGAATTTGTAGGTATTTTTTTGCAGTCAGCAGCAGGGAATCTGTATCGCTGGCTACTGTGAAACTTTTTGTCAATTTTCCAATCAAAACTGACTGAAAATCAGGTTTGGCCCAGGGGGTTTTCCTGTATTTTTCAGTTATCCATTCGGGATGCTGTTCCTGAATGGTAATTAGGGTTTGAGCTATATAGCGACTGATGACGCTGAATGCGGGAGATTCTTGAGTCGCAAGCTCGGAAGTTCGATCGGGCATGGCCCTCTACAATGCGGGATGCTGTTTCAATTTATCACACTTCTAGTTTCTCGCCGGGAGTCGGACGATCGCCCGCCAAATTAAACCGGCGACAATTAATGCCAATCCTGTCAGCCAAATTTCCCTCTCCACCCAGAAAGCCAGAAACAGACAATTCCCCAAACCCACCCAAGCCAACCACTGCGGATAAAGCCTTTCGGCGGGGGAAAGTTGCAGCGCGGCGAGGTTGGTGATAGCGTAATATATCAAAACGCTAAAAGCGCTAAATGACCAAGTGGTTTTGACATCGCCGACGAGGATTAAAAGTGCGATCGTAACTTCCACAACCACAACAGCCACGTAGGGAGTTGTCCCCGAAGGATTCAGCCGCGCCAAGACTCTCGGCATATCCAAGCGCCGCCCCATCGCCAGCCAGATGCGCGAGAGCCCTAAAATTAAGTTCAGCAAAACTCCCAACATAGCGGTAATGGCGCCGACGGCTAGCAGTTGAGAAACTCCCGCAATTGGGAAACTGCGGGCGATGACTTCCAGGGGTGCAACCGTACCGCCTGGTTGTAAAGACAATTTATCGCCTCCCCCCGCGCCCGCGACAACTACTGCTACCCCCACGTAAAGCAGCATTGTCAGCACCAAAGTGAAAATTATGGCTTTCGGAATAGTTTCCCTCGGTTCCCGCACTTCCTCGCTCATTGTGGTGATGCGGGCGTAACCGCTATAAGCGACAAACATCAGGGCGGTGGCCTGGAGGATGGAGCCGATCGAGCTATCATTCTGTACGGTGGCCATTTCCCACCTTACCTCTGGCAAACCGACAGCAACAAACACTGCTAAGGATAGGAGTGTAACTGAGACTATGGCAGTATTGGCAATATTCGATCGCCTAATTCCCGTCAATACAATTAAAGTGATGGCGGCGAGGGCGAATAAAGCTGTTAGGATCAGGTAAGTGCGATCGGCTACACCAACTGCATTTAAAAAATACCCCGCAAAACCTAAAGCAGCAGTAGCCGCAGAAGCCGTTTTCGCCAACAGAAACATCCAGCCGGCAGTGAAACCCAGCCAAGGATTGAGATATTTGTAGCCATATTCATAAGTACCGCCGCTAACAGGATGATTTGCCGCTAATTGAGCGCTGCTAAGGCCATTGCAAACAGCCACTAAAGCCGCAATACCTACAGCCAAAATCACTCCCGGCCCCGCAACTTCCGCAGCAATGCCGATACTCACAAATACTCCGGTACCGAGGATTGAGCCCAGGCCCATGAGAGTTGCGCCGAAAATACCTAACTCTCGCTTCAGCAGTGGTGAAGACATAAATATACTAGGCAAGATGCCTGCACAAAAATATTTGTCTGTTGTGGAACAGGCATCTTGCCTGTTCTGAAAACATAACTATAGCAGGCAAGATGCCTGCACAAAAATATTTGTCTGTTGTGGAACAGGCATCTTGCCTGTTCTGAAAACATAACTATAGCAGGCAAGATGCCTGCACAAAAATATTTGTCTGTTGTGGAATAGACATCTTGCCTGTTCTGAAAGAGGTTCAAGATGTAAGTATTAACCGAAACGGCCTTGAATGTAATCTCTCGTACTCGAATTGCCCGCAGAAGTAAAAATCTTACTTGTCGGCCCAAATTCCACCATGCGGCCGATGCGACTTTCATCAGTATTAAAGAAAGCCGTGTAATCAGAAACGCGAGCCGCCTGCTGCATATTATGCGTCACAATTACAACTGTTAACTGCTGCCGCAGAGTCTGAAACAACTCCTCAATCTTCATCGTAGAAATCGGATCTAGAGCAGAACAAGGTTCATCCATCAACAAAATTTTCGGCTTCACAGCCAAAGCGCGAGCAATACAAAGCCGCTGCTGCTGTCCCCCCGAAATCCCCTGAGCCGATTTATTCAAATCGTCTTTGACTTCATCCCAAAGCGCCGCACTTTTGAGTGCCGATTCCACAATTTCATCTAATTCTGCTTTGCTTTTGCGACCAAAAATCCTCACCCCGTAAGCAATATTATCGTAGATGCTCAGTGGAAAAGGATTCGGTCTTTGAAACACCATCCCAATTTGCCGACGCAAACTATTAATGTTTACTTTTGGGCTGTAAATATCCTGTCCAAAAAACTCTACTCTTCCTTTAATTTTAACTTTTCCCTCCAATTCACCAATCCGGTTGAGAGCTTTGAGAAACGTAGATTTGCCGCAACCTGAAGGACCAATAATAGCCGTCACTTGCGGGTGAGGGATATTCATCGATAAATTTTCTAAGACTTTGTGAGTTCCGTAATAAAAACTCAAGTCCTGAACCCGCAGTGCTGGCATTGCATTGGGGTCTATTTCCGGGGCGGCATCTTCTAGGAATTGATCTGTATAGTTTTCGGATTTCAAGTTAGCTTTAGGTTTCATTATTTAGCTGGTTATCTTGTTAATATTTGACTGAGAGATGCACTTTAGTTATTGATTTATCGATTTTGCAAGCGTTTCCGAGTTACTGTACGGGATGCGACGCTAGCAATCAAAACCATACCCAAAAGGACAGAGGCAGCAGTCCACGCCAATTCGTTCTGCTCTTTGTAAGGAGAGCTGGCGTAGCTGTATATTAATACTGACATGGAAGGAGTCGGGGTCAGCAGTGTTTCGGGAATTTCTTTGAGTTTTGCAATGGTTTCTGCACCTATAGGGGACTGCATTATCTCGCCCAATTTATCAACTAAAGGAGGCCAAAATTGACTCGATAACGCCGTTACAATCAACGGTGCGGTTTCGCCGGCGGCGCGGGAAGCAGCGAGTAAAATACCTGTGGTAATAGTTGGAAGTGCTGAGGGTATGATAATGCGAAACATAGTTTGAAAGCGTCCGCCTCCCAAACCAGCAGAAGCGAGGCGGTAAGAAGTAGGCACTAATTTTAATGCTTGTTCTGTTGTCAGAGCAACCACTGGAAGCATGATGACGCCGAGGGCAAAACCGCCTGCTAAGGATGAAAATGCTTTGGTGGTAACGACGATTAGGGCGTAGGAAAAGACGCCAACTACGATCGAGGGAACGCTGCTGAGAATGACGGTGATAAAGCGAATACTATTGGCTATCGCTTTGTTTTCTCTACCAAACTCAGACAAAAATATTCCCGTCATTACGCCGATAGGTACGCTAATTAATGTCGCAATTCCCACCATTAAAGCAGTGCCGAGAATCGCATTAGCAAAGCCGTTGGGCTGGTCTTCAACTCCGACGGGTGCGGGCAGAGATACTAGCACTTCCCAGCTCAAATGTGTAAGTCCTTCCCCCAGAATTTTGTATAAAATAGCAAACAAAGGGAGCAGGGCTAGAGCTGTCAGAGCGAAAGCGATAACTGTCATTCCCCGGCTGAAAAAAGTTCGGCTTAGCGACAGGGGGTTGGTGATTTCTGCATCCAGAATACTATCTAATTTTTGTGCTTGAGCCATGGGATTTTAGATTTGAGATTTTAGATGGAACCAGGGGATAAATCTGGCGGCGCGGCTTGTGACCAAATTGCTTTCGATGATGTTAAGTTTTAGCTTTTTTGCCCCCAATTAGCTGAACCAACAATACTGCGATCGCATTTACGAACAGAGTGATCACAAATAAAATTAAGGCTAAATACATCAAAGCGCCGGTGTGCAGCGGTTCTACAGCTTCCCGAAATTGACTTGCCAAAACAGCAGGAATTGAGTAGCTGGGAGCCAGCAGGGATTTGTTAATTTGAATCGAGTTGCCAATCACCATTGTGACTGCCATTGTTTCGCCTAAAGCGCGTCCCAATGCTAATATGGTGGCGCCGATAATCCCCGAACTAGCTGCTGGTAATAACAGCTTAAATATTGTTTCCCAGCGGGTGGCACCAAGGGACATGGAAGCGCTTCGCACATCTACTGGAACCGACATCAATACATCGCGGCTGATGGCGGCTACTGTTGGCAAAATCATAATCGATAAAAGGATTCCAGCGGGCAGCATTCCGGGGCCTAAAGGTTCGCTGCTGAACAAGGGAAACCAACTGAAATTATCAAACAATGACTGCTGCAATGGCAACAAGAAGGGAATCAAAACAAATATTCCCCAAAGGCCAACTATTACGCTGGGAATAGCCGAGATTAATTCAACCATGAATCCCAAGGGCGATCGCACCCAAACGGGTAAGAAGTTCTCGCTAGTAACTATAGCTACTGACAGCCCTAAAGGAAGTGCGATGATTATGCCGATCGCAGAACTAATTACAGTACCGTAAATAAACGGCAAAGCCCCAAACTGCAACTCACCGATATCCCACTTGGGATTCCACAAGAAAGAGAGTCCAAATTGGCTAATAGCAGGCCAAGCATCTTTAAAAATTACCGCACTCATCAAAAACAACGTACCCGCTGTTGCTAGGGCAAAACCCCATACAAATAGTGTAAATCCTGACTCCATCCATAGACCTTCACCAGCAGTATCTGTCAAATCTACTTCTGTGTTCATTTCTGTCGGTTTCCGAGTCAATCTATCCCGCTTTTTTGAAATATTGGTCATACCAAAATTAGTGCGTACAAAGTAAAATACTTGCTTAAAGGACGAGGAATTATAATGGGCGGGTTGCGCGCTGGGAACCTAGTTTGTAAGGTACGCAGTGCGTACCTTACACAGTAAATTTAGTGCACACTAACCTGATCATTTATGAATTTTGAGTCATCGATTTAACTCGTCAACTCATAACCCCGTGCGATCGCCGGAATTAACCTCTGGCAATCACAGTCTGATTAACTGCTTGAACCACCTTTTGAGCTGTAGCTGAAGGAATCCGAGTAAACTCTAGCTGTTTGTTGATACCTTGACCTGTAGTCATCACCCAATTAACCATCTTTTTAATAGCCTCTGCTTTCGCAGCAGGATACTGTTTGTAGATTAACAGCCAAGTCAAACCAACAATCGGATAACCGTCGTTGGGATTGCCTTCTACTAAGCGGAAGTCTGCGGGGAATGTTTCCCCTGCTAAAGCTTTCTCTGCTTCAGCCAAGCTAGGGTCTACAAACCTGCCAGCTTTATTTTGAATAAATGCTGTTTGAAGATTGTTTTGCCGAGCAAAAGTATCTTGAACGTAGCCGATCGCACCCGCTGTATTCTTCACCAAAGCAGCTACGCCGGGGTTTCCTTGACCCCTGACAGCGGTGTCTGGCCACTTCGGCTGAGCGGCAGCTTTGATGGTGCTACCAGTTGCCTGCAAATGATTAGCAAAAATAAAACTAGTACCGCTGCTGTCTGCCCGTACAGCTACTCGAATCGCAGTATTTGGCAAGTTTTTAGCTTGTCCAGAAATTCCGGCTATTTTCGCATCATTCCAGCGAGTAATCTTGCCTTCAAAGATACCGTTCATGGCATCCTTATTTAGCCTCAGATTGGTCACTCCGGGCAAGTTGTAAACAACTGCAACAGCGCCGCCAGCCGTGGGAACAGCTATTACACCCCGCTTTACCTCAGCGATTTGTGCAGCAGTCATCAGCGCATCGCTGCCTGCGAAATCAACATTGCCTGAAATTAATGCTTTGATGCCAGCACCGCTACCAGTTCCTTCGTAGTTTACAGTAATTTGATTTGCACTTCTCATTTGAGAGAAGTAGCGATCGTAAAGAGGTTTAGGGAAAGTTGCTCCCGTACCGTTTAGTGTGACGGCTGCTACAGCAGAATTAATCAAAGTCAGCGAGAATGCTGCTGCTGCAAGTGTCACTATAAAACTACGTCGCCAACGTCCTGTGAAAAAATTCATATTCCTCCTCTCCCTTAATAGCCGACTTTGCAAATCTCCTCCATAGGATAGACTGAAACCTCCAAAGAAAGGGATATAAAAGAATAAGCTTGTTTTAAATTTTGGTTAATAACAGATTAAATAATAAAAGAATAAGCTTGTCTTAAATTTTGGTTAATAACAGATTAAATTTTCAGACGGAAGACTCGGAGACCTGATTTCTTAAATACATCAGGGAGCTGACTGTGCGATCGCCAATTGATAATTCTTATCCTTCTTCTGAACTGTCCATCTTTGGCATGATTGCCACGTGATGTTCGCTACCGATTAATATTACTTTAAAATCCGCCGATTCAGACTGGAATAATTTGATTAGACTGGAATTATTCCCCAACAATTGTTTGACAATTAAATCAGCATGAAACTGATATTTGGCAAAAAATTTTTTCTTAATTATTGCCACAGGAAGATAATCCTCTTTTAACTCAACTTTTGCAGTTTCAATTATTTGCACAAGTATATATTTTAAAACATCCAGCGACTCAATAGGATTTGAATTGAGATCGGGAATTATTTCTGGCAAATTTTGATTGACAACAACAGAAGCCAAAGATACTTCAGCCACCGGTGTCACTTCGTTTTCTCCTGATTCCGACACTGCTGTGGCAGGGGAAGTTGTAGAAGGGAAAACAATAGTACGACGATCTTGAAAAAACTCAGCCACACTAGAAAATCTAGCTATCCGCTCATCAATAGATTTGTGTTCAGCCTTCAAAAACTCACCAATTTGATTAGCCAATTCTTCAAAACTAGGGACTTCCTGTTCCCTTTTGCAAGAATAGTGATTAGTATCACCAGTCCGAAGATTTTCTACAGACAACACAGCATTTTGTCGTCGCACCCGAAACACAGTCAATCCCTGATTTTGCAACTGATTGCAAAGGTGATTTAACAAACCGTCAGAAGAACAGACAAAAACTTGTTTTACATCCCTATAACGGTATAAAATAGCAGCGCCAAAAGCAATCATTTTACCGTCAGCACTATTAGCACCACCCGGAACGTGAATCAGTTCGTAACCGCGATCATAAAGTTCAGCATCCAACTTGCCAGTAGTCGGCTTTTTCCAGTTAGCAAAAGCAATTTTAACTTGTAGGGGAGAGCCATACAAACTGGCTAAAAATTTTTCAGCATTAACGTCCAGTTTCAAGTTTTCTGCGTCTAGGAGCAAAATAGCTAGGCCCCGATCGCACTCTGAGCTTTTGTCAGCGATTCCCTTCGGGATAGCTTCGCTTAACGCACCTTCCCCGCACCTGCTGCTAGACGGCGGTAGCAAAGCCTCAAACAATTGTTGACCGTTAGGCTGACGCGGATAAAACTGTTGGCTGCGAGAACGACCGTTTTTACGAAATCGCTCAGGCGATCGTCGGGGATTTTTCACAATCTATCGAACGAGTATCGGGAATTTTTGATTAACTTATCATCGCAGTTTAACTTGTGGCAGTCGATCGGCTCATAATAACAAAAGAACGTTAACAATTCTTAAAAAAATGGCTAGAGACTTGCGGGGATTCCTCAAACTACTCGAAGAACGGGGACAACTGCGCCGAATTAGTGCCTTAGTCGATTCCGACCTCGAAATTGCCGAAATTTCCAATCAAATGCTGCAAAAAGGCGGCCCTGGACTGCTGTTTGAAAACGTCAAAGGGGCCGAATTCCCCGTTGCAATCAACCTGTTGGGTACGGAACAGCGCGTTTGCTGGGCGATGAACATGGAAAAGCCGATCGAACTAGAAGAGCTCGGCAAAAAACTGGGAATGCTGCAACAGCCAAAACCGCCGAAAAAGATTTCCCAAGCAATAGAGTTCGGCAAAGTGCTGTTTGACGTAGTGAAAGCCAAACCCGGCCGCGACTTTTTCCCAGCTTGTCAGCAAGTGGTAATTGAGGGAGAAGGGCTGGATTTGAACAAAATCCCGATGATTCGCCCTTATCCGGGAGATGCGGGCAAAATTATCACCCTGGGTTTGGTAATTACCAAAGATTGCGAAACCGGTACGCCGAATGTGGGGGTTTATCGGTTGCAGTTGCAGTCAAAAAACACGATGACTGTACACTGGTTATCGGTGCGGGGCGGGGCGAGGCACTTGCGGAAAGCGGCGCAGGCTGGTAAAAAGTTGGAAGTTGCGATCGCCCTTGGAGTCGATCCTTTAATCATTCTCGCCGCAGCAACACCAATTCCTGTAGATTTATCGGAATGGTTATTTGCCGGACTTTATGGCGGTTCCGGCGTGCAATTGGCCAAGTGCAAAACCGTAGATTTGGAAGTACCGGCGGACTCGGAAATTGTGTTAGAAGGAACGATTACGCCGGGGGAAGTTCTGCCCGACGGGCCCTTCGGCGATCACATGGGTTATTACGGCGGCGTGGAAGATTCGCCGCTGGTTCGATTCAACTGCATGACGCACCGCAAAGACCCGATTTATCTGACCACATTTAGCGGGCGGCCACCGAAAGAAGAAGCAATGATGGCGATCGCGCTTAACCGTATTTATACCCCTATTTTGCGGCAGCAAGTATCGGAAATTGTCGATTTCTTCTTACCGATGGAAGCGCTTAGTTATAAAGCGGCAATTATCTCGATTGATAAAGCATATCCCGGTCAAGCGCGCAGGGCTGCTTTAGCATTTTGGAGTGCATTACCGCAGTTTACTTACACTAAGTTTGTGATTGTTGTCGATAAAAGTATCAACATTCGCGACCCGCGTCAAGTAGTTTGGGCAATTAGTTCTAAAGTCGATCCGGTTCGGGATGTATTTATTCTGCCGAATACGCCTTTTGATACGTTAGATTTTGCCAGTGAAAAAATTGGTTTGGGAGGCCGAATGGGGATTGATGCTACTACGAAGATGCCGCCGGAAACGGATCACGAATGGGGGGAAGTTTTGGAGTCAGATCCGGATGTGGCGGCGATGGTAGAAAGGCGTTGGGCAGAGTATGGTTTGGCCGATTTGAATTTGGGTGAAGTCGATCCTAATTTGTTTGGATATGAGATGAGGTAGGGAAGCGAAACAATGTTGTCTCCTGGCTTTTTTGAGTAAAATACAATTCCTCAATTGCTGACAATACAGTAGGGACACAACAATGTTGTGTCCTGGTTTTTTTGAGTAAAATACTAGAAACACAACATTATTATGTCCTTAGACCATCAACTCTCTTTGAATCTTCACGAGCATTATTTTTTCTTTACTGTTCCAAAATCTCAACTAAATCTTCGATCGCAATATCAAACACGCGAGCCATTTTGTTTAAAGCTGTGTAATCTACAGTTGCCAGCTTGGGAGAATGGGCATAACTTCTAACGGTACTGTAAGGAATGCCCGATCGCTCAGAAACTTCTTTAAGCGTCCAACCCTTCTCCTCAGCTAGTTCTCGAACGCGCAACCGAGTTAGACCCATCTTCCCGCTGACAAATCAGTTTACCGTTCCAAAACCTCAACCAAGTCTTCCACCATCACATCGAAGACTTCAGCAAGTTTCTGCAAAGCCGTGTAGTCCACCGTTGCCAGCTTAGGAGCTTGCGCGTAATTTTTGACCGTGCTGTACGGAATACCCGTTCTCTCCGAAACTTCTTTCAGCGTCCAACTCTTCTCCTCAGCCAGTTCTCGAACTCGCAACCGTATTAACCCCATTTATGCTTGACAGAAGCTACGTCTTTAGCTTTTAATAAAAGTGTTAGATATAGCGATCGCCCTCGGACCTGAGAAATCTAGAGCGATCGCCTTTCTTCAACAACCCACAAAAGTGGGAAGGATTTTCCTATGATACCAAAACAACCGACATATCGCGATCGACTTCAACCTTGGCATCTAATTCGCCACCTCCCCAACTGTCAGCGGTTAACAGTCGCCCGTTTCGCCCGCCGCCCCGATGCCGAATCTTACCTAAATGCACTGCGCCGTTTAATGCCCGCAGTCCCGCATACAATTGTGTTCGTAAATGCGGTGTCTGTGTTGGATGAAAACAGCGTTCCAATTCAAACACAATTGCCTATCGAAGTTTAATGGTTGAAAAGTGCGATCGCCCTTCCACAAATAGGAATTATTCTATTTGACAGGAAGTGCGATCGCCCCTAATTTTCCCAAAACAACATTGCTAAACTGTAAATAGACTTAAGTCAAGGAGTCACATCAATGCCATCTCCCTTTCCCGGTATGGACCCGTATTTAGAGCATCCCGAACTCTGGCCTGCTCTACACCACTGGCTAATTATTGAAATTGCCAGATTATTATCTCCGCAACTACGTCCTAAGTATTTAGTGTCTGTAGAAGTGAGAATGTATGAAACCGCTGACGACAATTTATCAATTGGCATTCCTGATCTAAACATAATTCAGCCAAGAACCACAACCGAATTAATAACATCAAACGTAGCCGTTGCAGCGCCACCAACACAACCCTTGACAGTAAATATTCCCATGCCATACCAGGTTCGGGAAGGCTATTTAGAAATTAGAGAAAGAGGAAACCAAGAATTAATCACCCTGATTGAAATCCTCTCGCCTAGCAATAAGCGCCCAGGAAAAGGACGACAAATGTACGAAGAAAAGCGAGAAGAAATTTTAGGTAGCCGCACTCATTTAATTGAAATAGATTTATTGCGGCGCGGTCAAAAAATGCCAGTTATTGGCAATGACATTGAAAGCCACTATAGCGTTTTGGTGTGTCGGGGAAATCGCCGTCCCAGAGCCGATTTGTATGCTTTTAACGTGCAGAACCCGCTGCCTGCCTTTCCTTTACCACTGCGATCGGGCGATACCGAACCTATAATCAATTTGCAGGAATTATTCACTCAAATTTACGACATAGCAAGTTACGACCTGAAGATAGATTATCGCAACTGGGAAGTCATACCACCGCTGTCAGAAGCCGATACAATTTGGGCAAATGCTTGGTTGCGCGATCGAGGATTGCGAGATTGATTTGGCGTGCAGCAATTCTCTTAGTCTGCGGAGGCAGACTTCGTTTTTGTAGAAGCGATTTCCCTCGCAGAATGACTTAATTATCAAATTGCTTGAGGGCTAAACATCTTGACTTTGCATCAACCGCTGCTTCAAACGCGCCGGATCTCCCCGATCGACAACTTGGCCCTTTTCCAACAAAAAAGCCCCATCACAATAATTCAACTCATCCAAACGGTGAGTCACCCACAAAGCCGTAATCCCGCGATTTTTCACCAACCGCTGCACCGCCGCCACCAAATCCAACTGAGAATCAGGATCTAACAAAGCCGTCGGTTCATCCAACAGCAGAATTTCGCAGTGACGGGCGATCGCCCCAGCCAGGGCAATTCGCTGCTTCTGGCCCCCACTCAAAGCATAAATCGGCCGCCGCTGCAAATCCAGCAAATTCACAGCCTCCAAAGCCTCCGCCACCCTCTCCCGCACCTGAACGTTAGAAAGCTTTTCCTCCACCAAACCAAAAGCCACATCCGCACCCACCGTCGGCATCACCAATTGGTGATCCGGGTTTTGGAACACAAAACCCACCCGCCCACCGAGGTCAATTTCCCCCGACTGGGGGTGCAGCAGCCCAGCCATCAGCCTCAACAGCGTAGACTTGCCGCTGCCGTTAGTGCCCAAAAGCATCCAAAACTCGCCCTTCGGTACATCCAGAGAGCAACCTTGCAACACTCGATCGCCCGACGGCCAGCAAAAACCCAAATCCCGCACAGCAACGGCTGACTGGCTCATATCGGCACCAACACCCCCAGCCCTCATTCTGCTGTCATCGAGACAAAACCAGGGGATCTGCCTGTAGATGACGCCCCCGATTTCTGAGAAACCACCACCCCAGAAATCTCGCTGCTGAGTACAGCCACCTTTTTCTCAGGATTTTTCTCGCAGGTGAGTTCCAAAATTTGCGGTTGGGAGTTGCGAATCGCCGCCAGTACCTGCTGGTAAACAGTCTCAGCGTCCTCCTCCAACTTCCGCTGCACCGACAGCGAGACGGGCGTATTTTTCACAATGATGTCAATGCTGAACATATAGTCTTAAAAACCTAAGTTTGGAGCTCTCTCCTCAGTATATATATAGGACTTACCCACGGAAACCCAGTTTCTTAGAAAAATCAGAGGTTGAGGGCGATACATCTACCAATCCACGGGGCTTCTGACGCAAAGCGCAGAGACTCCTATATAGTAGAAGTTCCCAAATGCAGGGCAAAGACTTCGGGGACTTCGAGGGCTTCGGGGACTTCGCACAAGTCAAAAGTCAAGAGCCAAAAGTTTTTTAAGAAAAACTTGCTCTTGTAAAGAATTACCTCTATAATCGTCAATACGGTAAAGAAAAGTAAAGTCTGTTCATAATCCAACTTGTTTTCTGCTAAGCAGAGGCAACGGTGGAAGACTCATGACTAGAGACAGATCCGTTGTAATTATATCCATTTGGAGATTTGCGTAAATGACAATCGCAGTCGGACGCGCCCAGACCGAAAGAGGCATATTTGATGTACTCGACGACTGGCTCAAACGCGATCGCTTCGTCTTCGTAGGCTGGTCTGGCATCCTGCTATTCCCCTGCGCCTACCTAGCCATCGGTGGCTGGTTAACAGGCACCACCTTCGTCACATCCTGGTACACCCACGGTTTGGCAAGCTCCTACCTCGAAGGAGCCAACTTCCTCACCGTAGCAGTCTCCACCCCAGCCAACAGCCTCGGACACTCCCTGCTGTTCCTGTGGGGCCCCGAAGCGCAGTGGGACTTTACCCGCTGGTTCCAACTCGGCGGTTTGTGGACATTTGTCGCCCTCCACGGCGCCTTCGCACTGATCGGCTTTTGCCTGCGTCAGATTGAAATCGCCCGTTTAGTCGGCATCCGTCCCTACAACGCCCTAGCATTCACCGGCCCCATCGCCGTGTTTGTGTCGGTGTTCCTGCTTTACCCCTTGGGTCAATCAGGCTGGTTCTTCGCCCCCAGTTTCGGCGTCGCAGCAATTTTCCGCTTTTTGCTATTCCTGCAAGGCTTCCACAACTGGACGCTCAACCCCTTCCACATGATGGGCGTTGCAGGCATCTTGGGCGGTGCGCTGTTGTGCGCCATCCACGGTGCAACCGTAGAAAACACCTTGTTTGAAGACGGCGAAGGCTCAAACACCTTCCGCGCCTTCAACCCAACTCAGTCAGAAGAAACCTACTCGATGGTGACAGCCAACCGCTTTTGGTCGCAAATCTTCGGAATTGCCTTCTCCAACAAGCGCTGGTTGCACTTCTTCATGCTGTTCGTACCTGTCACAGGCTTGTGGATGAGCTCCATTGGCATTGTCGGTTTAGCATTAAACCTGCGCGCCTATGACTTTGTATCACAAGAATTACGCGCTGCTGAAGATCCTGAGTTTGAAACGTTCTACACTAAAAACATTCTGCTTAACGAAGGCATTCGTGCTTGGATGGCTCCGACAGACCAACCCCACGAAAACTTCATCTTCCCTGAAGAAGTTCTGCCTCGCGGTAACGCTCTGTAATCAGCGCGAAATATCAAAATTTCCAACATTTTAAAAGGGTAAGATAAAGCAGTTTAGGCTTTACCCTTAATGCTCAAAAAGCTCCCGCCACCAGGCAGGAGCTTTTTGTTTCCAGGATTCGATCGAATTAGCGCCCTAAAAAAAGTTGATTTTGTACAAAAACCAACTCTGCCTGTAGCTAGAACAACTTGTGTCTTTATATCTGGCGAACTCTCCTATCTGGCAAGAAATCGATCGACCTTTCCCCGCCGCCAGAGTTGCCATGCACCGGATAACCGCACAGCCCGGATTCTGAAGAAAATATAAACAAATGGCCGAAAGTGCGATCGCCCGATTGCTGTAGAGATCGATCAAAGAAGTTCCAGCAGCAGTAATTGGCCATCATCTTCAAAAATCTCCCTTTGCATCCCCCCACTTCTAATTCCTTGTGTTATTCTAATAATTGTGAATACTAGAACGATACTCAGAACGCAAGTTCTTCTGGTAACGCTGGCAATGGCTAGCGCACAAATCATCACCTTAAATCTTGTATTTAGGTGATGTGCGTTCCAATATTAAGCCATTTAGCTAAACCTGGAGGTGATGCCCATGATAGAAAGTAGTAAACGCATGGGTCATCAGATTGGAAACTACCGGCTGTGCGCCGGGGCCGCTCACTAGCAGTCAGCCGTCGTCTCCAACGGGAAACGACTTCCACGGGGAACCAGGCTGAGCTAGGGATTCTCCCGGCAGTCAGGTTCTAATCTGAAGACCCGCTAGACCGCTCTCACCTCAAATAGTGTTAAATCTTAAGTATTAAAACTTGAGACTAAACGCTATTGGTGAGAGCGGATAGTTTTTGGTCAGGGTTTCTAAACGTTGGCAGTTAATCTGCCATTGCTAATCCCAAAGAAAAAAAATTATGGCTGAGCTAATTAATAATACTGAAATTCAAGAGGGCGCCAGTCAATTGTCAGGTTGGACAATTGAAGGTAAACAACTGCGCTCTACCCGTTTATTTAAAGATTTTATCGAAGCGATCGCCTTTGTAAATAAGTTGGTCGCTCCCTCAGAAGCCGCAGGACATCACCCCGACATAGAAATCTCCTACAACAAAGTTACAGTTAACTTAACAACCCACGATGCCGGAGGCTTAACTGAGAAAGACTTTGCGTTAGCCCAAGAGATTTCTGCGCTAGATTAAAAGAGTGCCCGTTGACCCAACAAGAGTCCTGCATCTAGCTACAGTCCCCGATCGCGGAAAGCTCGCAAATAAAAAATCAACTTGGGGTTAAAATCAGGTGTGAAAAAGTCGAGAGGCCAAACGTTCAATCTATAAAAGGCTATTCCCCATCATCCGAACATGATCGTATTTGAAAAGCCAGAGTTCAAGAACGAGTCGGCAGCAGAAAAAACCGATCTGATAGAAAAGCTTTTAGATATTGGCGCAGCTCTGTCGAGCGCCCAAGATTTGGGCGACTTGTTAAACTTAATTTTATCCAAAAGTAGGGAAATTACCTACAGCGATGCTGGCAGCGTTTACTTAGTAGATCACAGCGACGAAACATCTAAGCTGCTGTTCAAGGTAGCCCAAAATGCTTCTAAACCGAGCCTGTCATTTAAAGAGTTTGCTCTGCCGCTGACAGACAAAAGTTTGGCGGGATACGTGGCAATTACAGGTCAAAGTTTGAACCTGTCTGATGCCTACGACTTACCCCCCGGCGTACCCTATCGGCTAGATACCAGTTTTGACAGGGATATTGATTACCGCACTTGCTCGGTAATGGTACTGCCGATGCAAAACCGACAGGGGGAGACAATAGGTGTACTGCAACTAATCAACCGCAAAACAAAGGCAGATACGGTGCTGACAGCAGACAATGCCTGGGAATCGACGCAGCAGTATTCGGAGTGGGAAGAAAGGATAGTTCGCTCGCTCGCTTCTCAAGCAGCAATCTCGATCGAGCGCAATCAACTCCAAGACAGCATAGAACATTTGTTCGAGGGCTTCGTCAAAGCCTCGGTGCAAGTCATAGAAGCTAGAGACCCCTGTACCTACGGCCATTCAGAACGAGTAGCAGCCCTCACAGTACGCCTTTGTGAAGAAGTAAACACCGTCAGCAGCGGAGAACTGCGCTCTATTTACTTTAACAACCGCCAAATTCAAGAACTTCGCTACGCCGCCCTGCTGCACGATTTTGGCAAAATTGGAGTCCCCGAAGCAGTTTTGACCAAACAGAAAAAGCTCTACCCCGCACAGCTAGAAATCATTCGCCATCGCTTTGGCTTAGCTCAACGGACAATGGAAATGGAATGCGTCCAGTCTAAATATAAATACTTGCTGGAGCATTCAGCCTACCGAAAACACCCGACCCAGGAGCCAGAGTGCGCTCAGTGCCAGGAAATCGAACAGCTAGACACTAAGCTAGCAGAGGCAAAAACCAGATTAGCAGAATACTGGGAAGTGCTGCTAGAGGCAAACGAGCCTCACATTTTGGCAGCAGAACCCCTAGCTCAACTGCGAGAGATTTCTCGACAAACTTACAGAGATATAGATGGGGCAAAGAAACCCCTGCTGAACCCAGACGAGATCTTGCAATTGATGGTGTCGAGGGGCAACCTGACGCCGGAAGAACGCTCTGAAATAGAATCTCATGTAACTCACACTTACGAGTTTCTCAAACAAATTCCTTGGACAAAGGATTTGAAAAATGTTCCAGACATTGCCTACGGACATCACGAAAAACTCGACGGCACAGGCTATCCGCGAGGTTTAAACAAGTCAGAAATTCCACTTCAAGCACAATTGATGACGATCGCCGATATTTACGACGCCCTGACAGCAGGCGATCGCCCCTACAAGCGAGCTCTGCGAACAGAGGCAGCGATGAAAATTTTGCGGCAAGAAGCAGCTCACAACAAAATCAACGCTGATTTGTTAGAATTGTTCGATCATCGCCAAGTCTTTAGCGTCCTCGGGCACAGCTTGGAGGTTAAAGTCGAATCAGCCTAGACGAGTCGGGCGTGCTGTGCTAAAAAGTAAATAAGGCGATCGGGCGCTATCTAGTGTCAGTAGTCAAATCAATCCACAACCCAAGCAGGGTCGGGTTTTGACGCACTTGACTACAGGTTAAAAAACAGGCTCTCTGCAGCCGTCAGTCACATCTATATACTTGGTCAGCCCGAAAGAATCAAAAGAAAAAGTGAATTTTAGGTCTCTTTTTAGAGTATGCTAGTTGAGCAACAACTGACCACATAGAAGACTAGAAAAGTTTCTCTGTAATCGGTGTGAGGATGAGAGTGAATATGTCGAAATTTTTGTGGAGTTACCTATTAATCAGCCCAGCAGTCTTAGGAGCTACCCTAGTAGTTTCTTCGAGCGCGATGGCAGCAGACGCTCAGCAGGCTGCTGATGCGCTCCAGCCCGCTGCCGCCAAAGCTGAAACCGCTGAAACCTCAGAAGCGAAACTCAATGCTTTAGCTGCTGTTTCCGAAACAATCGCAGTCTCCGAGCCAGTAGAAGAAATTTCCCAAGTCGCTGGCAGCGAAACCCACGCAGCGATTGAAGATTCGGCCACGGCTGCAACTGAAAGTGCGATCGTCGGAGCCAACACAGCCCCTGCAGACGCAAATCCCCAAGCAGCATCACAACCTACAAGTGAATCTTTAGCCGCAGTTGAGCCAACAGTCGCTCAACCAGTAGAAAATTCTGCCCCGGCAGCCCAACTAGAAACTCCAGCCCCGGCAGCTACCGCTCTCCCAGAGCAAATCGGTGCAGTTCAATTAGAAACTCCAGCCCCGGCAGTGGCAGAGTCGGCAGAACAAAGTTTGCCACAACCGGCTGAATCTTTAGCCCAAACTGCCGCACCACAAGAGCAAAACCCAGCCGCCACATTAGAACAGCTCAACCAGTACAGCAGCGAAGGTGCTGCCGGCGGCGAAACTCAAGGTCAAGTTACCTCTGTTTCCCAACTTTCCGACGTGCGGCCCACAGACTGGGCCTTCCAAGCACTGCAATCCCTAGTCGAGCGCTACGGCTGTATTGCCGGTTATCCCGACGGAACTTTCCGCGGCAACCGGGCAATGACTC
Source organism: Microcoleus sp. D3_18_C4 (assembly GCF_036702355.1). NCBI lineage: Bacteria > Bacillati > Cyanobacteriota > Cyanophyceae > Oscillatoriales > Microcoleaceae > Microcoleus > Microcoleus sp. D3_18_C4. The sequence continues at coordinate 18,935 of NZ_JAUBTF010000033.1, read as the reverse complement.
GCTACGAATTCGCAGCCGGTTTAAATGCTTGCTTAGACAAGGTGAGCGAGCTAATTAGAGGTGGCACTGGCAACTTCGCTACGAGAGATGACTTGGCAGCCCTCCAACGGCTCCAAGAAGAATTTGCAGCGGAACTGGCAACCCTGCGCGGTCGCGTCGATGCTCTGGAAGCTCGGACATCCGAACTCGAAGCCAACCAATTCTCCACCACTACTAAGCTGACTGGGGAAGCTATTTTCGCTCTCAGCGATGACTTTGGTGGCAACGTTGGCTTGTTTGGCACAGACAACAGAAGAGTAGGCAGCGACAACAACGAAGCTGTCTTCCAACAACGGGTGCGCCTGAATTTAAATACGAGCTTCACAGGCAGAGACTTACTGCTGACACGGCTTCAAGTCGGCAATGGTCGCAACTTCAACCTTGGTGCTACCAGCGAAGGCACTCAAACTTGGAATTTTGTCGGCAGAACCGACAACGTTGTTGCCCTGGATACCTTGCTGTACAAGTTCCCCGTCGGTCAGCGACTGAACGTTAGCCTGATAGCCAACGCTGGCGTTTGGGACGACATTATGCCGACTGTCAACCCTTATTTTGAAGACTTTGACGGCGGCAACGGGTCATTGAGCACCTTTGGACAGCGGAACCCGATTTATCGTTTGGGCGGTGGCTCAGGTATCGGCTTTGACTATGCCTTCGGTGGCAGGGGCTTGCTGGGCGGCGTGTTCGGCCCGACTTCTCTGTCATTTGGTTATTTGGCGTCAAATGCAGCCAGTCCAGCTAGGGGTGCAGGCTTGACGAACGGCGACTACGCGGCGATGGGTCAGTTGACTTTTACCCCCGGACGCAACTTGCAAGTTGCATTCAACTACAACCACGGTTACTTTAGCAGAGGTAACTTTGGGTTTGACAATGCTTTATCGAATGGGCCAGGCAGTCTCGGCGGTTTCACAGGTACCGGCGTGGCTAATTCTCTCAACGGTTTAAGCGAAGGCTTTGAGGGCTTCAATGCTCGCAAAGTTGTCAGCAACTCCTACGGGGCTCAGGCTTCGTTGCGGCTGAGCCCGAGATTTATCCTTGGTGGCTGGGCTGGTTTAACCAATGCCCGCATTCTCGGCATCGGCGATGCGAAAATCTGGAACTACGCTGTCACCTTGGCTTTGCCTGATTTAGGGAAAGAAGGCAACTTGCTAGGGATCGTGGTAGGTCGTGAGCCTTACTTGGATAAACTTGAAGCTTCGAGGAGTTTGCGGAGCTTCCGCAACGATGATTCCTATCACGTTGAAGGTTTCTACAAGTTTCAGCTCTCGGACAACATTTCTGTTACTCCGGGCGTGATTTGGGTGACTAATCCTAATCAAGATGACCGTAATGATGACATCATCATTGGTACTCTGAGAACGACTTTCACCTTCTAAGAGCGGGTTAGAGGAGGCAGGTGGAGGGGGGTCATACCCTCTCTGCTGGCAACTCTAAAGGCCCAGTTTAGCCCTGCCTACTGCAGGGCTTTTTTGTTTACGGGACAAAGGGGCGCCGAGAATCTATTAAAAATTAAAAATTATTAGTCATAGACGCAGAAACCCGGTTTCTTGAGGTAATGCCGTCGTGGAAGCGGAGATAGAGTCGAAACTAGCAACTGGGTTTCACAGAAGCGAGAGTGCGGATCGTTCCAACGATGAAGTGATGAAAGTCGATTAAGTTCAGTGGAAAACCGGGGTATAATAAAAGGTAAAGTTAGGAGTTAGAATTGGGAGCTCAACATTGAGGAGAATTTTAACATCTGACTTCGGAGTTGATAATTCTGGTATTGGAAGCAATTATGGTAGAACTCTCCTGTAAAAGCGAATACGCAATCTTAGCTTTGCTGGAGCTTGCCGATTGCTACGAAGAAGGCGAGCCTCTGCAAATTCGCCAGATAGCGGCTCAGCAAAATATTCCAGATCGATATTTAGAGCAGTTGCTGGCTACCATGAGACGCTGCGGCCTCATTCGCAGCCAGCGAGGAGCTAAGGGAGGTTATATCTTGGCGAGGGAACCCTGGAAAATTACACTCCTAGAAATTATCAACTGTCTCGAAGGCTCAGATTTCGATCGCTCTGAAAAAGACTCGCCTGCTCAAACTGTAGAAAGTGCGGTAATTTGGGAAGTTTGGCAAGAAGCTCGATCGATTGCCAACTCAGTTTTGCAAAAATACACGCTACAGGATCTGCGCGAAAAGCGCAATGGCAGACGGCAGCTCGATATCATGTATTACATCTAGTTAAGATTGCCAACTAGGAATTAACATTTACTTTCAACCACAAACTGACAAAGATTATGCGTATTGCTGGCGACATTACAGAATTGGTAGGGCGGACGCCCCTGGTGCAACTCAACCGCATTCCCCAAGCTGAAGGCTGCGTGGCTCGGATTGTGGTAAAACTCGAAGGCATGAATCCGGCAGCATCGGTGAAAGACCGCATCGGTGTCAATATGGTCAATCAAGCCGAGGCCGAAGGGCTGATTAGTCCAGGCAAAACGGTTTTAGTGGAACCGACTTCTGGCAATACCGGAATTGCTCTGGCAATGGTGGCAGCGGCTAAGGGCTACCAGTTGATTTTGACCATGCCGGATACGATGAGCACGGAACGCCGATCGATGCTGCGAGCTTACGGGGCCCAACTAGAACTGACTCCCGGAATTGAGGGCATGAGTGGCTGCATCCGCCGCGCTCAAGAGATTGTGGACAAAACTCCCAATGCGTATATGTTACAGCAGTTTCGGAATCCAGCGAACCCGCAGGTTCACCGTTCGACAACGGCTGAGGAAATTTGGGAAGATACAGACGGCGAGGTGGATTTCCTGATTTCGGGAGTCGGCACGGGCGGTACGATTACGGGTGTCGCAGAGGTGATTAAGTCGCGGAAACCCGAGTTTAAGGCGATCGCCGTTGAGCCGGCCAATAGTCAGATACTGTCGGGCGGAAAGCCTGGGCCTCACAAAATTCAAGGTATCGGTGCTGGTTTTGTGCCGCCGGTGCTGAATGTCGATTCGATCGACGAAATTATAGTTGTTACGGATGACGAGGCGATCGCCTATGGCCGCCGCTTGGCCAGAGAAGAAGGACTTTTGTCCGGTATTTCCAGCGGTGCGGCACTATGTGCGGCGGTGAAAGTCGGCAAGCGCCCCGAAAATGCAGGGAAATTGATTGTGATGATTCAGCCTAGCTTCGGCGAACGCTATCTCAGCACTCCCTTGTTCCAAGATCCAGAACTCAATCTGGCGATGGCCATCAACTAGGCTAGCCTCCAGCCCAAGTAGCAGCAACACAGAGCATAGGGCGTACAGTGTACGCCCTGCTTTGCTTTTTAGTTTAAAGAATTGGCATAGGTTGTAAATCCCTCGATCGCGAATGATGCCGAATTTCTGAAGGCGCTTTTTTTTGAACTGCTTTTGGCGTGTTAGCGAAGCGGGCGTTGAGCTCTCTTGTGGCGAAGGAAGAGAAAAGAAAAGAAGCAGCTAACTGTTGGCGGGAGCAGGGCTATAGGAGTCCTCAATGTCGATCGGCTTACCACTTCCAAAGCCTCAATGTTTTTCTAAAATAGATTTATGATAAGTTGAAAACTGAGGTTTTTTACTGACAATTTTTGACATTTATATCAGATAAATAATTAAAAAATTAGCAAATAATGATATTTTTGTCAAGGACTTTTTCATAGCTCATCCAGATTTCAAGGAAATAACAGCGTGTCTTCCGTTATCAATCACTATAAAACCCTAAAGATTAGCCCAACCGCAACACAAGCCGAGATTAAACAAGCATACCGCCGTTTAGTCAAATTATTTCATCCAGACAGCCGCAGCGACACAGCGGGTCACGAAGAAATTGTCCGCCTCAATGCAGCCTATGAAATATTAGGAGACGCCCAGCACAGACAATCTTACGATCGCCAACTTTCCCAGGAAAGTGAACAGCAATCACCCAGCGCACCAAACGTCAGCCGCCAGCAAAAACAAACAGCAAGGGAGGCGGATGAACTAATGGAACAGTGGCTAATTAAAGTATACAAACCAGTCAATAGAATGCTCAACAGCATCTTGAAGCCACTTAAAAAAGAAATAGACGAATTGTCAGCAGATCCGTTTGATGACGAACTGATAGAAAAGTTTCAACTTTATATCGAAACCAGCCGCGAGTTCCTCAAAAAAGCTCATAACTTTCTTACATCAATGCCCAATCCATCTAATGTAGCCGGAGTTGCCGCCCATCTCTACTACTGTATCAATCAAGTCGGAGACGGCATAGAAGAATTGTATTTATTTACCCTCAATTATGACGATCGCCACTTGCACACCGGTCAAGAACTGTTTAGAATTGCCGCTAGACTGCGGCGGGAAGCGCAGGATGAATTAAAAATTAAAAGTTAAAAAAGCAGATTGTTCCCTCTTCCCTCTTCCTTATTCCTGACATCCGTTACATCCGTGGAGCGAATCCGTTGCCGAACTTCCTTCTTTCAAATTCCAAAAAGGACTTGAATTCGCTTGCGAATTTTAATAAAAGGAGTTTGTTCCAGAGAGTCACCATCTAACAATCCCAAATCTCTCAAAGCTTGCTGGCGTTCCGACAATTTTTGAGCAATCTGATCTGCTAAATTGGGTTGTTCTCTTAAAAGTTTTTGCAAATCGTGGCGTTCCACCACAAACAAAATTGCATCTTCGCTAGTTTTAACAGTCGCCGTTCTCGGAGTACCCAACAGCAAAGATATTTCCCCAAAAAACTCGCCCTCGTGAAGTGTAGCAATATACTGACCGGCTTTTTGAGAAAGAACTTCTACAGTCCCCGAAAGAATAATATAAAAAGAATCGCCAGGGTCATTCTCTTTACATACAACCTGTCCTGCTGGAAACAGTTGTCGGTAGCCGTATTCAATCAACTGTCGCAGTTCTAAATCCGTACACTGTTCAAAATAAGTTACTCGCCGCAACAAATCTCGCAGCGTCCAATTATTGGGGGATTTAGGTACTGAATTTTTAGGTTCAGAAAGGGTGGAATTAGATTGTAAATCTGCTGAATGTTTGGCATCCTGCGGAAAAACTTTCCCGTTGGAATTATCATCTTTGTTATTGTGAAAAAGTTGAGTTAACTCTTGCGGGTTTCGCAGCCACAAATCCCGTTGGGGAAAGGGAATTTCGATATTTCGGTGGCGCAATTCGTAATCTATTAAAAAATTTACCGCGCTTTTAATAGCATCGCTTTCCTGTGGCTGGTCAATCCAAACCAAAAGTTCAAAATTTAAAGCATTATCTCCAAAACCGTGAAACCATACTTTAGGAGAAGGATGGGACAGAACATTCGATTCCATCCGCGCCGCAATTAACAGCGCTTCCGTAACTATTACGGGGTCAGATCCGTAAGCAACGCCGATGGGGATATGGAGGCGACATCTGGGGTCTCTGTAACTCCAGTTAATAATATTAGTTTCGACAAACTTAATATTTGGTATGATTACAAATAGACCGTCAATTGTTTTAATAATGGTAGAGCGGATAGAAATTGTTTCTACTGTTCCTAATAACTTGTCTATTTCAATAAAGTCTCCGACTCTAATTTGGTGCTCGAATAGCAGGGTGAGCCCGCTGATAAAGTTACTGGCGAGATTTTGCAAGCCGAAGCCGAAACCAATGCCGACAACCCCAGCTAAGACGGTGAGAGAAGTGAGGTTGATGCCGGAACCTTGCAGGACGAATATACAGCCAATAGTGGCTAAAATATAGCTAATGATCGTAGAAATTGCTTCTCGACTGCCGCGATCCAATCTCATCCGAACTAGCACGCTGCGCTTGATTCCTTCACTGATAATCTTAGCTATAATCAAGGCAAATATAGCTAAGATTATCAGTTTGACGATCGCACTGATGGACAGATGAGTGTCCCCGATATAGAATAGCGGGGTTGTCATCGCACCCGATAAATGGTCAAAAAAGCGATCGGCTCGTGCAGTAATCGAATTCATTAATAGTGGGTAATCGGTAATTGGTGATTAGTTTTGAGCGCAACTGAACTGCCAACGGCTAACTATTGCAGAGCTTAGGCGAAAAACTCGAACTGTGGAGTGTCCTGTGTGGCAAAAAAGTCGGTTCCCTTGGGAATAGCTCAGCTTCACCCACTCTCTCAAAGACTCGTAACTGATGGGTTAGTAACTGATGGCGAAAAACTATTTTGTAGCGGTATTTTCTGCCGGATATCTGTGTTGTGGCGTAAAATGGGCCCGGCAGCGCGATCGGCGACTTGTGGCCAATATTTGGAAAATTGGTAGAAATTCATTTACAGCACCCTCAAATAATCGAAAAATTCCAGCAAAAATTAGTTTATCCTTAAGAAGTAAGTCCTTTACAGAACTTAACAAGCTTACCCTACTTGACTTTTATGCAGTGCATCATCAATCGTCGGGCACAGTTTTCGGCGAGTCACCGGTACTGGCTGCCGGAGTTAAGCGAAGCCGAGAACTTTGAGCGGTTTGGTCCAACTGCCCGCGCACCGGGACACGGACACAATTACGTCCTTTACGTTTCCATGATAGGCGAACTCGACGAGTACGGCATGGTGCTCAACCTGTCTGATGTCAAGCACGTCATCAAGCGGGAAGTTATCAAGGATCTCGATTTTTCCTTTCTCAACGAAGCGTGGCCGGAATTTGAGCAGACTCTGCCAACTACCGAAAACATAGCACGGCAAATTTGGCTGCGGCTAGCCCCTCATTTACCTCTGAGCAAAATTCAATTGTTTGAACATCCCGAACTTTGGGCTGAATATTTAGGAAACGGAATGGAAGCTTATTTAACTTTGTCCACTCATTTTAGCGCCGCCCATCGGTTGGCTCGTCCCGATTTGAGCTTTGAAGAAAACTCGGAAGTTTACGGCAAATGTGCTCGTCCCAACGGTCACGGTCACAATTATCATTTAGAGGTGACTGTTAAAGGGGAAATTGATGCGCGGACTGGCATGATTGCTGATTTGGGAGCTTTGCAAAAAGCTATTGACGATTATGTTGTTGAACCGTTCGATCACACTTTTTTAAATAAGGATATTGCTTATTTTGAGAATGTTGTGCCGACTGCGGAGAATATTGCTGTTCGGATCGGGCAATTATTGCGATCGCCCGTTCGGGAATTGGGCGCAGAGTTGCACAAAATTAAGCTGATTGAAAGTCCGAATAATAGCTGTGAAATTTTCGGCGCTGATTTAGAAGAAGTGGCGGTTGAACATCAGCAGCCGGAAGCGGTTTTAGCTGGGGTTTAGAGTTAAAAATCGGGTCGGTTGGGGCGGGTTCACCCGGATAGTTGGCTAATTGTGCAGATTGGTGAAGCCACCCCTACCAGCCTAATGATGATTCCGAGAGTTATCCAACCGCATCAGGCCGGAGAATATATTCTTTCACCAAAGTTCCCCAGCCAGAATTACTGGCAGTTTTCCTGAAAAGTCAGACTCCGCGCGTATTTTGGAGATAGTAAGTCAGCATTCCTCATGTCAGCTATTCTAACTGCTGAGACGATGAGGTCGATCGCCCGATCGCTGACAATCAAGCACTAATTTCTCCTAAATGAGTTGACGTTTATGCGCGTCTCTAATCTAGCTCTCTTGACTCTGGCTGCCCTCGCATCCCACAATTTAACTGCTAATACTAGCGCCAATCCTGCTGCACATCCTATTTCTCCTGAGACACCGCAGGCTAGCAACTTTGTTGATGCGGTAAATAATACTGAATCGCGTCCGGCTGAGTCAATTAGTGAGCCTGAGACGATCACCCACGAACAATTTTCCCCAAATACTACCGCATCGCGTCCGGCTGAGTCAATTAGTGAGCCTGAGACGATCGCCCACGAACAATTTTTCCCAAATACTACCGCATCCCGTCGGGCTGAGCCAATTAGTGAGCCTGAGACGATCGCCTACGAACAATTTTCCCCGCGAATTGCTGTAAAATCGCCGACAGGTTTGCTGGTAGCGGCCGCTCAACCCGATGTATCTGCTACTGCGAAAACCAAGGCGAATACTCCTGCTGCATCCGGCGATGAACTAACAAAATCTTTACAAGAAACCTGGCTGTCTAAATTAATCGAAACTGGGGTTGAAAGCAATCCTCAAGTTCGCGATGTTTTCGCTTTTATTTCCCCGTCTGGTGCCAGTTCTGAATCTGGATATGGTTTTAATACTACCATAACTCTGCTGAATATTTTACTAATTCTTGGTACCGTATTTCCACCAGTAACAATTGCCTTTTTTTGGATGATGCGACGGCTGATCATCAAACACTTGGTTGCTGATGCCAATAAACGATTGCAAGGCATTGGTGTATTGGAATCAGAACTCATAAATTCTAGCCAACTGACTCAAAAGTTGAGAAATGAATTAGAAGCGCAAATGAGTGCGGCTAAACACTCTATTGATTTTTTAACTAGAGAAACTGAACTTTCCAAATCTTCTGTCGAGCAAATTGAGACTCTCAAATCGCAATTTATCATGCACTTGCAAGTTTTGCGGACAGAAGTTGACGAGAAAAAATCTCAAATTGTTCAAGAAATTTCCCAAGTTCCCGCAGTTGTTGCCAAAGAAGCTCTCAAAATTGCACCTCAACCGGCCTTAAACAATTCCCAAAATTCGCAAACAGCACTTACTAACAACGAAAATTTGATTGCTGACGATTATATCAAGCAAGCCGAAGGGCTTTATTGTCAAGGCAATTATGATGAAGCATTAGTTTGCTTGGAAAAAGCTGTTTTAGCGAATAAATTTTTGCATGAGGCTTGGTATTGGCGCGGAAATGTATTAATAAAATTGCAGCGCATGGAAGAAGCACTCGCCTGTTACGACCAAGCAATATTAATTAAACCGGATAACTACGAAGCCTGGTATAATAAAGCGAGTTTGCTGGCAAAATTGCAGAAGTACGAAGAGGCGATCGCCTGTTACGAACGAGCAAGTTCGAGCGAATCCCGAAAATACGCTTGTTGGCACAGTATAGCGGCTTTGTTGGGTCAATTGCAGCATTACGAAGAAGCGATCGCCAGTTACGATCGCGCCCTCGCTATCAAAGCAACCGACAGCGAAATTTGGCACAACCGAGGTGCGATGCTGGCCAAAGTACAGCAGTACGCAGCAGCAGTTGATTCTTACGATCGCGCTCTTGAACTCAATTCCAAGAGATATGAAACTTGGTACAATCGAGGCAATATGCTGTGGAGACTGCTCCGCTACAGTGATGCTATTGATTCTTACGATCGGGCGATCGGCATCCGGCCCGACAAATACGAAGTTTGGTACAATAGAGCCGCTGTGCTCGGAAAAATGCAGCGATATCAAGAATCGATCGAATCCTACGACAAAGCAATAGCGATTAAACCGCAGGATTTTGAAGTGTGGCACAACCGAGGTGCAGCTTTCGACAAACTGTCGCAGCATGAAGCAGCAATTGCCTCTTACGAATCCGCAATTACCCTTAATTCCGAGTGTTACGAAGCTTGGTTTTGTAAAGGTGAATCATTGGCAAAATTGCAGCGCCATGAAGAAGCGATCGCAGCTTATGAGAAAGCGATTGCTATTAAGCCAGACTCCTACGATGCTTGGCGTCATGTGGGGATAGCTTTGTCCGAATTAAAGCGGTATGAGGAAGCAATGGCAGCTTACGATCGAGCTATTGCCATCAAACCCGAAAATGCGGAAGCTTGGCGCGATCGAGGCGCACTTGTATCAGAATTAAAGCAGGATACAGAAGGATTTAGTGCCGGGGAAAAAGATACTCAAAAACAGCCACAATCCGATGATTCTTCGGACAGTTAGTTATATCAATTCCGGTTGCGCCGGAATAGTAAATTCGAGTTCACTGGTGACTGTTGACGGTTGACGGTTGACAGTCAACAGTCAACCGTCAACAGTCAACATCATAAGGAGTGTAACCGGAAATGATATTAGGTGTAGCCTACACCGCTACGTACACACCCGAATTTTCTTGTTGGTAATTGTGCGCGGTGATGGGCAATCGCAGAAACCCCGCGATTGCCCATCACAGCGCACAATTATGGATGAAGATACCCGAAATTATATCAAGCTGACAGCGACAAGACAGGAGACTCCTGCCGAATCGGAATCTCAATAATAAACTCTGTTCCCCCGCCTGGTGCAGAAATACACTCCAATCTTCCCCGGTGTTTTTCCACTACAATTTGCCAGCTAATCGACAGCCCAATCCCTGTGCCCTTACCGGGGGGTTTTGTCGTAAAAAACGGGTTAAATACGTGGCGACGAACCTCTTCCGAGATCCCTGGCCCATTGTCCACAATTCGGACAGCTAAGCAATTGCTGCTGGTTATTTCTGTGCTAATCCGAATCACGCTAGGATTCGCTTTAATTTCTTCTAGCGCTCTCTGCGTGTTCCACTCGTCAATAGCATCGATCGCATTTGCAAGTACATTCATAAATACCTGATTCATTTCTCCCCCATAACAGTCCACTTCGGGCAGGTTTGGGCAATAGTCCCGCACCACTTCTATCGAGGGGCGGTCTGAGTTAAATTTTAGTCGGCTCTGTAAAATCATCAGCGTGCTGTCCATGCCTTCGTGAAGGTTGACCGCTCTCATTTCATATCCTTCTTGCCGTGCGAATAGGCGCAAAGATAAAACAATTTCGCGGATGCGATCGGCTCCTAAGTACATCGATTTGAACAATTTAGGCAAGTCGTCTTTGAGATAATTTAGCTCGCTTGCCACGATTTCTGCTTGTATATCTTGAGGCGGATGAGGATAGTGCTTTTCGTAGAGGTCAAGGATAGTGACCAAAGTTTTTGAATATTCCAGAGCATAGGAAAGATTTCCATAAATAAAATTAATTGGATTATTGATTTCATGGGCTACGCCAGCGACGAGTTGGCCTAGCCCGGACATTTTTTCGCTCTGAATGAGCTGGCTTTGCACCTGCTTGAGTTCGTGCAGGGAATTTTCGAGCTGTAGGGCTTTGTGCCGCTCTCGTGCTTCCGATGCTTGCAAAGCTGCTTCTGCAAGCTTACGTTCAGCAGCCTCCTGCTTGAGGCGTTCATTCGTTTGGGAAAGTTCAGCAGTGCGCTGTTCTACTCGCGTCTCTAGCTCTTGTGCTAAAACTTGTAGGTCGGCTTGCGCTTGCTCGCGTTCGACAATTTGCGCCTGAAGCTTTTTAGTTAGATTTCGCAGATTCAGGTGCGTGATAGCCCGAGCTAAAACTTCTTCCTGTTGAAGGGGCTTAGTGATATAATCAACTCCCCCCACATTAAAGCCTTGGACTTTGCTTTCTGTATCGTCCAGCGCGGTCATAAAAATGACTGGGATATCTTTAGTTAAGTCATTTGCTTTTAGATGTTGACAGGTTTTAAATCCGTTCATCTCTGGCATCAGAACATCCAGCAAAATTAAATCCGGCTGGGAATATTGCACTTTTTTGAGAGCGCTAGACCCACTGCGAGCTACCCAAACAGTGAAGCCAGATGCGCTCAAAAAATCCAATACTGAACCCAGATTAGTGGGCGTATCATCTACAATTAAAATGGTGCCTCTGTCTAAAGATTCGCTAGTCATTTTTAGTCCTCATCTAAACTGTTGAACAAATTCTACTAATTTGTCTTCTTCAAAGTTTTTGGTTAATTCAAGTAACTGATTGGCAAAAGGTGCATAACGCATATCTATTGCCTTCAGCTTGCTGGCTCGCTTCTCAATACTGAGTAGTTCACCTTTCATGGCTAAATCGAACAGGACTGCAACTTCTTCCGAAGGGGGAGCAATCAGTTGTTGGTCTTGGATTTGGGAAGGGGGATCGGTGAAGAGACCTTCTAAACTGAAAGTTGTTCGCTCATCATAAACCCATTCTAAACGTAAATGGTGCCCCAAGCATTCTAATAACTTTTCTGCCCGAATTGGTTTGAGGAGAAAAGCGTTGCAACCAGCCTGGAAAATGCTTTGGGGATCGCCCGATAAAATGCTAGCAGAAGTTCCGATCGCGATTACATCCTTCAATGGAGGGATTTTCCTGAGCCGCCTCACCGCTTCAAAGCCGTCCATAACTGGCATTACTAAGTCAATTATAATACAGTCAGGTTGAAATAACAGCGCTTTATTCACGCAGTCTTGACCGTCCGTTGCCTCCATTAATTCAAACCCAATGGGAGCTAAAAGATTAACGAGTACAGAACGATTTTCCCAGCGATCGTCAACGACTAAAATTTTCCGTCGCTCGCCTGAGAAACCCCTGATAAATTTTTCAGGTTCTTTTTGATACCCTTCCCAGCTTTCGGTAATAGGCAACTCTAACTCAAACCAGAAAATACTGCCTTTACCTAAAGAGCTTTGTACTTTCAGTTCGCCGCCCATCATCTCCACTAATTGGCGACTAATTGGCAGCCCTAATCCTGTCCCCTCTATCTGGCTAACTGAACCGCTGGCTTGCTCGAAGGGCAAAAATATTTTTGAGAGTTCCTCCGGCGTGATGCCAATGCCTGTATCTTCTACTTGGAAAATAAATTTTGCTGTTAGGGATTGGGAATTGGCGATCGGTGATGACAAAGATTGCTGAATATCCAGTCTGTCTACTTTAAAACTAACGCCTCCTTTTTCGGTGAATTTTATGGCATTGCCGAGTAAGTTGATGAGAATTTGCCGCAACCTTTTTTCATCGGCTTGGACGCAAGTGGAAAGTTGAGTTAGCGGTTCGTAAATCAAAGAGATTCCCTTCTGGTGGGCGCGAATCTGGCAGATTTCAGTAATGCCTTGGAGAAAGTCTGACAGGTGAAACTCGGTGAGGTAGAGTTCCATTTTTCCGGCTTCGATTTTGGAGAGGTCTAAAACGTCATTGATCAGAGTTAGGAGGTGTTCGCCACACTGATGAATGATATTAATACCAGAAATTTGCTGACTGGTTAAATCTATGTCTCGTTTGAGGATTTGGGTATAACCTAAAATGCCGTTGAGTGGCGTGCGAAGTTCGTGGCTCATGTTGGCGAGAAATTGGCTCTTGGCGCGGTTTGCGGCTTCTGCTGCTTGCTCGGCTCGCTGTCTCTCTTGAACTTCTACTTCGAGGCGCGTATTTTTGGCTTTTAATTCCTCGGTTCGCTCTTCTACTTTGACTTCTAAAGTGTGATAGAGGTTGGCATTTTCTAAGGCGATCGCAGCTTGTCCCGATAGCATCCGCAACACTTCTACCCGCTTCGGCGTGAAAGCGCCAGCAATCACGTTGTTTTCTAGGTACAGGATGGCACTTAACTTACCTTGATATAGGATAGGCGCACACAAAATTGATTGTGGTTTGTGGTGGGTAATATAGGGGTCGGCGTTAAAGATTTCCTCGTTGCTGGCATCATTTAAAACCACATCTTTCTGAGTTCTGGTGACGTAATTAAGTACCGATATAGGCACTTGCCCAAAAGTTGATACTGGTAAAGATTCCAGCACTCGGACTTCATCTTTAGTCCCCGCCGCTTCTATAACAAGTTGACCCTGTTTTGAGAGAATAAGCGATCCAGTTTCAGCGCCTGCGTTTTCTATCAAAATTTTCATTAACTTGTTGAGCAAGTTAGGTAGAACAATTTCGCTAGAAATGGCACTCGATGCTTTCATTACAGTTGCCAAGTCTAGCAACTCTGGTTGACCGCCTGTAATGGTCAAAGGAGGAATTGTCATCGTAGGGTTGAAAGGGGTTTCGGTGAGCGCAGGCGATCGCGCTATTAATTGCGGGTATTTTTCTTCGAGATGTTTAACTTTAGCTATAGCTCCCCAGCGCATATAGGCATAATAAGAATCGGTCATGTAGGTGCGGGCAATCTTTTCTTTACCCCATGAAAAATAGAATTTAGCAGCGAGTTCGTGAGCTAGTGCTTCTTCGTTGATGTACTCGTTTTCTTTGGCAAGAGCGATCGCTTTGTCGTACATCTCCATTGCTTCTACTTTTTCGCCTAAAACCCGATGCTTTTCTGCTTCTACTAAATATAATTTATGCCGATGATTGATTGGGGCATAAGCCGCCCAGTTTTGCATTTTTTCTTGATTACTTTGTACGCGATCGCAAATTTTATGTTGCCCAGGCGCGGGACTAGGGGAATACACCGCTAACCGTACTAAAGAATCGTAAAAATGGAATAGAGGAAGATGAGGTGTTGCGACTAATGCGTCCAAATAGTTCTCTTCTCTCTCAGTATTTTCAATCGCTTCTGAGTAATTTTCAAATAAATAACAAAGTATAATTTTATTTAAATATATGTAGGCAACTGCCGCTTTGTCGTTTGCTTGCTGGTGCAGGGGCAATCTTATCTGCTCATCGCAGGCTTCACCCTGGAGACGGCAGGTGTTTTCACTTTTTCCGAGCAGATTTAAGGTAGCCTGCAAATAAATTTCGTGATAATTAAGCGCTGTTTTCTGCTTAATTTTATGAATAGCATTTCTGTTGATTGCCATTTCTCTTTCAAGGGCAGTCAGTTCTTTGCCGGTATAGTAAGAGAAATAAGAGTACACCAATAGACCAAAAGCACCAAATTCTAAATCTCCCATTTCCAATCCGCTAGAGTAAGCTGATAGCAAAGGCTCTAATGTTTGTCTCAGATGCTCTTTCCAAGGTCGGATAAATATATTTACTATGACGACTGTTTTGGCTTTGATTTCTTGAGCATTTAACTTTGACAGCAGACTTAAAGCTAATTGACCAAACTGATAACCCGAATCAATATCTCCCACAACTCCGCAAAGCAGAAGACCATAATTGGCATAAGCAATGGGAGAAACACGAGCATTACCATATTGGACGGATAAATCTACTTGTTTGCACACCGTCAACGGCAACAGTGTAGGAGCAGCAATATATGCAGGAGCAAAGATACTTGATAAAAGTTTGATGGCTGCTAGTTTATAGCGATCGCTCATTCGGGGCAGGTCAATTAAATCCTCAATTGGCGTTCCACTCAAAATTGCCGCAGTTTCGCCTAGTGCCTGCCCAATATCGGAGGGTTTCGGCTCAGAGGGAAACTCGACCCCTAATAGCTTTAAAACTTGTAGCGCTGTATTAACCGCTTCTAGCAGCCTGTTCTGCCCTATGTAAGCCTGCATCTGGACTTCGTACACTTTCACTTTGTCCAGCAGCGTTTTGGCGCAGTTTTGTACTATCTCAACGAATCTCTGCATTGCATCAAAATCACCACTCAAATATGCTGATTCTGCTGCTTCCTCATGCAGACTTAATGTCAGTTCATACCGATTTTCCCAGCTATCTACCGCTAGCAGAGATAAACCTACTTGCAAATATTTGACGGCGGAATCGTGGGCTGTAGCAGCTTTCGCTTTCTGACCTGCAATCAGATTCAATTGGGCTAGTTCATATTTTTGGGATTCAGTGATAAGTAAGTCAGTACCATAATTGAGTTGGTTAACTAAAGCGAAAATATTTTCTTTTCGGTCTTCTGGCGTTGTACTTTGCAGCAGCAGTTGACCGATTTTTAAGTGGGTTTCTTTTTTCTGCTCATCTGGAATCAAAGAATAGGCAGCTTGCTGCACTCGGTCATGTAAAAACTTGTAGTCAACCTTCACATCAGTTAAGGTAAAACGGCCCGATTCTTCCTGACTAAATACGAGGGGAATTTTGTATTCATTGCTCAAAGGTAAAATCAACCCAGCTTGAAGTGCTTCCCACAATTGCGCCGCCGTGACTAAGGATAATTCCTGATTGACAATCGCCAAAACTTCTAAGTTAAAACTGTTGCCAATACAAGCCGCCAGTTTTAATACTTTTTGTGTCTCTTCGGGCAATTTGCGTATGTTTCTAGCAATCAGTTCGACAACATTGTAATCGGTGATGCCGATCGCTTGAATTTGCTCGATATTCCATTGCCAGACGCCAGAATATAAATCATAAGTCAACAAATCTTCTTGATAGAGAGTTTTGAGGAGTTGACTTATGAAGAAAGGATTGCCCTGCGTTTTATTAAAAAGTAGAGACGCGAAATTTCGCGTCTTTACCGACAGGGATTCCGAACCGCCAGATTCATTTAAAGTATCCGCAATTAATTCTTCGACATGAACCAGGTGTAATGGTTGAACGACAATATTATTCACCGTCGCACCAGTGTGGCGAATCTTGTCAATCGTTTGAATCGTCGGATGAGTTGGAGAAACTTCGTTATCTCGATATGCCCCAATCAGCAATAAATACTTGCTATCAGAATCAGTTATTAGCAATTCAATTAATTTCAACGATGCCGAATCCGCCCACTGCAAGTCATCGAGGAAGATAACTAAGGGATGGTCAATAGTCGTAAATACGCCAATGAATTGTTTAAAGACTCGACTGAAACGGTTTTGAGCTTCAGTTGCCCCTAGCTCAGCTACGGGTGGCTGTTTGCCAATAATTAATTCGACTTCAGGGATAACATCAATGATGACTTGTCCGTTATCGCCTAAAGCGGATAAAAGTTTTTCTTTCCTAGTTTGGATTTCTACTTCGCCTTCGGTTAGAAGTTGCTGAGTTAAGGATTGGAATGCTTGCATCAGGGAAACATAAGGAATATTGCGCTTGAACTGGTCAAATTTCCCCGCAATAAAATAGCCTCGTTGTCGCACAATGGGTTTGTGAACTTCATTGACCAAAACTGTTTTGCCTATCCCGGAATAACCGGAAACCAGCATTAATTCGCTGGTGCCACTGGCAACGCGATCGAAAGTTTCTAGAATTTTTTCAATTTCTTGGTCGCGACCGTAGAGCTTTTGCGGTATGTTTAATTGCCCTGCTTTATCCGCACTTCCAACAACAAAGTTGGAAATATATCCGCTAGCCTGTAGTTTGAGCAAGGAAGTTTCTAAGTCAAATTTTAGTCCTTCAGTGCTTTGGTAGCGGTCTTCAGCATTTTTAGCTAATAACTTCATCGCAATCGCTGAAATTTGTGGTGGGATTTCAGGATTTAGCTGGTGAGGGGGAATGGGTGTTTTGGCAATATGGCTGTGTACCAATTCCAGCGGGTCTGTGGAATTAAAGGGCAACTCGCCTGTGAGCATTTCATAGAAGGTAACGCCTAGTGAATAAAAATCAGTGCGGTAGTCAATTGACCGATTCATCCGGCCAGTTTGTTCTGGCGACATATAGGCGAGTGTGCCTTCGAGCAAATCTGGATGGCTGAGCGTCGAATTTTCTCGCTCCAGGCGCGAAGCGATGCTGAAGTCAATAATTTTAACTTTTTCAGTGGCTGGGTTGATGATAATATTTTGGGGCTTTATATCTTTATGAATAATGTTATGTTTATGGAGTTCGGCTAAGGCAGAGACAAGCTGGAGACCCACAGAAAGAAATTGAATGATTGTGATTTTTTTATCCTTCATCCAATCGTTGAGAGACTCGGAGCCGGAATCTTCTAATATCAGTGCTAAACCGTTTTTATAGGTTTCTAAACTAATGGCTTTGATAATCGCTTCTACGTTTAAGCTGTGCAGAATTTGATATTCGTGTCGCAAGCGGGTGATGTCAGAAAGAGTGGGATACTCAGCCTTTAGCGTCTTGACGATCACGCTGGAAAAGTCCGAATCCTTCCGAGCGCGATCGACTGAAGTTCTTATTCCGCTGTGAAGGGTTTCAACGAATTGATAGCCAGCTAAGTTGATAGTCATTGTTATTCTACAGATCGCAATGGAATGGAGCGTAAGGTTAAGGCCGGTTTTAAAACTTAATTATTGTTAGAGCTGATTGTAACATAGTAATTTACTCAACAAAAGTTAGCCCAGTTTTTGCCGGGACTTTTCTACAAAGCGTAGAGGAGCCAAGGGCAGCGAGTCAGAAAGGGTTTTTCTACATCCAAAAGTTTACTATGTTAGAAAGGCTATGCTTGCTTTTAGCGAACTATGCCGGTCTATCTAGGATGCACTAAAAATATTAAAACCTATTAAAACTTAATAAAGTGTAATTTATTAATTTATTGGCTTTTACTCTCCTTGGCTCCATCGGATTGCGCTCAAACGGATATCCTTTAATTATAATTTTGTATCAATCAGTAAAGAAAACTTAACAAGTTTAAAATAAATAAAAAAATAAATTCACAAAGCTTCAAATGAGTTTCAGGAATTATACCAAGTTTCTAAAAGAGTGCTACAGTTAGTAGATGTCTTTTTTGTAAGTTACTACCCAAATATAAAGAGCGCAAATGTCAGGAGTTGTCAAGATTCAAATGGGGGAAACAGAATCAGAACTGCAAGGTCTTCTCGCTCAGAGTTACGGCCAATGCCTACAGTTCGATGCAAAAGTTTGAGCGCGGTCAACAAGTTGCGCCGCTGGCTTTTCCCGATTTAGAAGTGAGCGTTGATTTTATATTGGGTTAGTATGAATAAGTAATGGCTGCTTACGATCGAGCGATCGCCATTAAGCCGGAGAATGCGGAAGCTTGGCGTGCTCGCGGCGCAGTTGTATCAGAATTAAAACAGGATACAGACAAAATTGACTCGGGGGAATCTGATATTACAAATGCCTCCGATAGCAAGGTCGAGCAACCTAAGTCAGCAGATTAGATGTAAGAATTGATGATTACATAGCACTTTTCAGTAAAATCAGGTACGCCTGGGAATTGGAATGCGATCGGGGCGTACATCACTTATTTGAGAATCGGTATAGTGGCTTAGGGGAAAATTGGGTGGGTGCGATCGGCACGGGTGACTCTGGTGAGACTAAATTGTGGTTAGGAACGCCCTGCGGCTTGAGTTGTTACAGCTATTAGCGAAAAAAATGAGCAATGAGGAGGCTCAGTCAAGTTTAAAGTCTAATCATCTAGGCATTATGCCGAATAATTTGTTTATTATAGAAAAGACGCTTTGGTTATAGATATAACTTCACTCTTGCATGATTGCCCCTAGTACAGCTCGGCGTAAGTAGACAGACTATATTTGTGGTAGAATAACATAGTTAGTTTAGACCAGTTTCGGTA
>NZ_JAUBTF010000032.1:0-79953 GCF_036702355.1 Microcoleus sp. D3_18_C4 | reverse complement strand
CAATTATGAGTTAGCTCTAGGGGGCTAAATTTAAAACTTCTGATTATAACATATATCTTTTTTGCAAGAGGTCTATTCTCTGCTTGCGAACAGGGTGTAGTCGAAGATTTTCTTAAAAGTTTCTTGACGGGTGCAGCACTTCCAGAACTCCTGAAACCTTTCAACGACCAAGAAAAGCCTCAAGTTGAGTTTTTAGTTGAAGCCTTTAATGCGACAGTCCCAGAACACAAGAAAATTCAAGGCAGATTCGCTCCAGAAAGACTGCATGATTGGTTGGAGGTTTTTGGTGACACCTATTTCCATAAAACAAGTAGTTATTTAAGGTTTAAAGTTGCCAAAGCAGACTATTTGAAGCAACTGGGTAACTGGTTTGATGATGTTAAGTTTGCTGGCATTGATGTCGAAGGTCAGGAAATCGAAAAATCGGAAAAATTGGCTCAGATTTTTGTGATACCGGATGTTTTGGAAGAGGTAAATATTCATAATTACTTGGAGATCCAAGAATTGGGAGAAGGCAAAAAACTGCAACAGATGCAGAGAGAAACTCGCTCTGCTAGAAAGTTTTTAGCATCACAATTATTGAATCAAAATCAATCAAATAAATTTGTGTTGCTGGGCGCTCCTGGTTCTGGCAAAACAACTTTACTGAGCTTTTTTGCGGTGATGTTGGCTCAGAATGCTCCCGAAAAACTCGGCTGGGATTCAGGGATAGATTGCTTGCCGATTTTGATTAAAATTCGGGATTTTGCTAGGCTTTCAGATATCAATTTCCTCGACTATGCCCGCCAGTTTGCCGAAAAAACTATGTCCGTGAAACCGCTGCCCGAAGGCTTCTTTGAGTATTGGCTGGCAGACGGTAGGGCGATGATTTTGTTGGATGGATTGGATGAGGTTGTTGAAGAATCCAAGCGCTATGCAGTCGTGCAGCAAATTGAGAATTTTTTGGGGCAGTATCATCAAAATCTGGCAATTATTACTTCTCGCCCTGCTGGTTACAAACGCGATTTTTTTAATACTTCGGAGTTTGAACACTATCAGTTACAACTGTTTGATAATCTTAAGGTTAATGAGTTTATTAATCGCTGGTACGACAGCCGCATTCCAGAAGCGGCGGAAGCTCAACGCCGCAAAGATAGCATTAAAAAAGCTCTCGATGAAAATGATCGAATTAAATTGTTGGCGAGAAATCCGCTATTGCTAACAATCATTGCTTTGATTCACCGCTATCAAGCTGTACTGCCGAGGGCACGCCACAAGCTTTATGAAAAAGCTGTGGAGACGCTGTTAAAGAATTGGGATGCTAACAAAAATCTGACTGAGCAGTCGGGATTCAAATGTTTAGATGTAGATGATTTACGGCGGTTGATGGAAATTCTCGCCTATTGGATTCACACTCAGGGTATTACGGATTATCCTGAAGGGGGGACGCTGATTTCCAAGGATGATTTGTTAGAGAAGTTAACTCAAATTATTAAAACAAAGAAACAGGTTGAATTGTCCAAGGCAAGAGAGGAAGCTAAACGATTTGTGGTTTTTATTCAACAGCGGACGGGATTGCTCAACGAACAAGGACAAGATTTATACGCTTTTGTACACAAGACTTTTCAAGAATATTTGTGCGCTCAGCAAATCGGCTATCAGGCAGATGATGAGGATAATTTTGAGTTTGTTCTCAATCATATTCGAGAGCATTTGCATGACCCCCACTGGCGGGAAGTGTTGCTGTTGTTGATTGCTCAACAAAAACCGAAGAAAGCGGCGAAAGCGATGCGGGCAATTTTGGCGGCGAATAGCGAGCATGAGCAATGGTTGCACCGCGATTTGTTTTTTGCTGGCAGTTGTCTGGCTGAAAATATTAAAGAGTTAAAGGTTGCAGATTCCAGTCTAACTGTGGAGATTTTCGAGAAGTTGGTTGAGTTGGAGGTAAGAGATGGGCAACAGGTTGGTCGCAGGGTGCGCTATCAGGTTTTGCAAATCCTTTGCAGTATGAATGAGACTGAGTTTGAGGCGCAAACTTTGCAACTTTTGAAAGCAAGGGGTGTTGATGAAAATCGATTGTGGAGATATCAAGCCGCTTTAGGGGAAAAAGAAGCCGCCATCAGTTCCCTGTTGTTACGTATCGAAGATGCGAATGAGAATGTGCGTCGTCAGGCAGCACAAGCCTTGGGAGAGTTGGGAAATGCTTCAGAAACCGTCATTAGTGCCCTGCTACTACGTCTCCAAGATAAGAATTCAGGGGTACGTTTATTGGCAGCACGAGCCTTGGGCAAGTTTGGAAATGCTTCAGAATCTGCGATCAGTGCCCTGCTGTTACGTCTCGAAGATGGCGATAACTCGGTGCATCGTCTTCGCGCAGCGGAAGCCTTAGGTAACTTGGGAAATGCTTCAGAATCTGTGATCAGTGCCCTGCTGTTACGTCTCGAAGATGGCGATAAGTGGGTGCGTCGTCAGGCAGTAAGAGCCTTGGGTAACTTGGGAAATGCTTCAGAATCTGTGATCAGTGCCCTGCTGTTACGTCTCGAAAATGGCGATAACTCGGTGCGTAGCTGTGCAGCATATGCCTTGGACAGGTTGGGAAATGCTTCAGAGGCTGTCATCAGTGCCCTGCTGCTATGTCTCGAAGATGCGGATGAGGGTGTGTATAGCACGGCAGCCGAAGCCTTGGGTAACTTGGGAAATGCTTCAGAAGCTGTCATCAGTGCCTTGCTGCTACGTCTCGAAGATGGGGATGAGGATGTGCGTAGTTCGGCAGCATATGCCTTGGGCAAGTTGGGAAATGCTTCAGAAGCCGTCATCAGTGCCTTGCTGCTACGTCTCGAAGATCGCGGTAACTCGGTGCGTCTTCAGGCAACGCAAGCCTTGGGTAACTTGGGAAATACTTCAGAAGTTGTGAGCAGTGCCTTGCTGCTACTTCTCGAAGATGGCGATAAGTGGGTGCGTGGTGAGGCAGCAGAAGTCTTGGGCAAGTGGGGAAATGCTTCAAAAG
Source organism: Microcoleus sp. D3_18_C4 (assembly GCF_036702355.1). Classification (NCBI taxonomy): domain Bacteria; kingdom Bacillati; phylum Cyanobacteriota; class Cyanophyceae; order Oscillatoriales; family Microcoleaceae; genus Microcoleus; species Microcoleus sp. D3_18_C4. The sequence continues at coordinate 76,967 of NZ_JAUBTF010000032.1, read as the reverse complement.
CAGTCATCAACGCCTTGCTGTTACGTCTGCAAGATGGGGATGACTTGGTGCGTAGCTCGGCAGCATTAGCCTTGAGTAAGTTGGGTCTCAAATCAAGCGAGGTTTTGCCTGCAGTCGTGCAATGGATCGATCGCCATCAGGATGCAAAATATGTCGGCTCAGGTATTGATGCGTTGTGGGATTTGGTGGCCAGTGAGGGAAATTGATCGCCAGTGCCTTTTTAGAAGTATGTAGCTTTTGCGCCAGTAAAACCTGATCGCCCTTGCGGAGCTTTCACCAAAAATGCGATCGCCCAGTCTGCTGTTTGACTATTAGAACCCTCCATCCCTTTAACAACCGGGAACAGAGGTCAATTATTCAATCTAAAATCTAAAATCTAAAATCTAAAATTGTTTGAAAAGAGTCATGTCGTGTCCCTACTCTATGGAGGGTTTGGGCGTAACTCCTGTTGATTTTACTGGGTCGTAGCCCAACATTCGGTAGTAGAGTCCCTGTTGGTTAAGGAGTTGGGAGTGACTGCCAGATTCAACAATCTCGCCGTCTTGCATCACAAAAATCAGATCGCAGTCTACAGCAGTTTCGAGTCGGTGCGTAACCAAGACGATCGTTCTTTTGCGGCGTAGACGTTGCAGAGTCTCTAAGACCCACTGCTCGTGCTTCAAGTCCAGGGCATTCGTGGGTTCATCGAGGATGAGTATGGGAGCCTTAGTGATGAGTGCTCGCGCAATAGCTAGGCGCTGTCGCTGTCCGCCCGATAGGTTTTGACCGCCCTCAGCGATTAAAGTATCATACTGTTCCGGCAAGGTTTCGATGAACTCAACTGCCCCAGCTTCGACCGCCGCCTCCCGAATATCGGCGAGCCTTGCATCCGCGCGACCGTAGGCGATATTCTCTGCGATCGTTCCGGGGAAAAGCGGGCTACCTTGGGAGACGAGCGCCATGTGTTTGCGGACATCGGCAATCTTGAGGGTGCGAAGGTCAAAGCCGTCGAGGAGGACGCTGCCCGATGTCGGGTCGTAGAAGCGGGGCAAAAGATTGAGCAGCGTACTCTTTCCTGTCCCGCTAGGGCCTAAAAACGCCACCATTTGACCCGGCTCGATACTAGCATTGATGTTTCGCAAAACGGGTTGCCCAGAGTTGTACTCGAAGCTCACATCCGCAAGTGCTAATGTGCAGGGATGAACAGGAAGCGATCTCGCATCAGGCTCATCCTTTATAGCAGGTGGCTCGTCAATGACCGTAAAGACGCGATCGCATGAAGCAACAAACGTCTGGATCTTAGTGGTGAAGCCCAACACCCAACCTATCGGGTCCCAGAACTGCCCCAGGTATGCCATGAATACGAGTAGATCGCCAATGGTCACGCCGCCCTGCACCGGACGCAAGAACTGGTCGCGATAGACTAAGTATCCGCCGTAGCCTAAGATTACTCCGCTTCCCAGGGCGAAGACTACCTGAACCGCTAACGGATAGAGGTTTTCTTGCCAATTGAGTCGCATGGACGCCTTGACGCTGCGTTCGACCGCCTGCCCGAAGCGCCGCGACTCCGTTGCTTCTCGACCGAAAGACTGGATTAGCCCGATTAACTCTATAGCTTGCTGCATGGTTGAGGTCATCACCGCATCGGTCTGCTTCGACTCCAGGGCTCGACTCCTAATCCTTCCCTCGAAGTACCAATTCGCCAGTATTAAAAGCGGAGTGAACGAAAGCGCAAACACGGTGAGAAGGACGTGGCGCGACAGCATGATCCAGATCATCGCCGTCAGCGTCACCGATGCAGCCGTGGAGCCGATGAGCGTATCGATCACCCCCCAGGGTCCGAGGCTGTCGTAGCTCAACCGATAGATTGCGTCACCTTGCGATCGTCCGCCGTGCCAACCGAGACTCAGCGCTTGTAGTTTGTCGTAAAGTTCGGTACGAACGCGCAAGGTTCCGTTGTACTGGATGCGGTAGTTCAACATCCTACGAAGCATGAAGACGGTATCGCTCAGGATTCTGATAATCATCGCGACGAACGCCATTCCGAAAATCCGGTTCAGCGTGCCTTCACCGAACGGAGCAAGAAACAGTGTATGAATCCAGTCGGATTTCGGAGTTGGCGACAAAACCGTATCGACTAGAATCGCGATCGGCCAGGCGTTGAGAAGGTTGAAAAGCACTGATGCTCCGATCAAAAGCAAGAGTATGATGATCAGCCATAAGTCTTTGCGGAAGTAGGAAATGGAGCGCAGAACGATCCGCACCAACCAATGCTGGTTAATTAACGGCCGCACCATTGTTGGTGAATTCTTCTGGCCCTTCAAACGTGCTTTGAATAGAAAAGTCATAAATGTGCTGGGTGTCTCTAAGTAAGACAATGCACCAATTAGGAAGTTTCACCCCAGTCAGAGAAGCTAGAAATCAACTTGGAGCTACAACCTTTGTTGTCAAGTAAGGCAGATGGAACGTGAGATTATTAGACTGGTGCAACATTTAAGTATAGTTTCCTTGTTCTAGGGTAGCTAAATTGCAAGCGAGATCGCTTTTTCGATTAAAACCCGATCGCCGTTCCGGAAATTTCACCAAAAATGCGGTCAGTCTGCTGTTTGACGATTAGGGCCCTCCATCCCCTTAACAACCGGGAACAGAACTCAATTATTCAATCTAAAATCCAAAATCTAAAATCTAAAATCGATCTATTATTCAATCTAAAATCTAAAATCGAAAATCCAAAATCGGTCGATCGCCCCCAGCGACGGCCCAGGAGGGTCAATGGTTGCTACAATCGGGGAGGGTATATGTTGTGGCTAACACTACAGCCCGTAACCCTGAAAGCTAATAGCTAAATTATTAAAAATCTGCCTCTCCTGCCATGTTTAAAAATCTGCTAGGCGATCCCAACGCGCGCAAACTTAGAAAATTTCAGCCTTGGGTAGCTGATATCAATATCTTGGAAGAAGACTTCCGCGTACTCTCAGACGACGACCTCCGAGGGAAAACGGCCGAGTTTCAAGAACGTCTGGCAAAAGCTAAATCTCTCAACGAAGAAAAAGAGATCTTAGACGAAATCTTGCCGGAAGCTTTTGCAGTGGTGCGGGAAGCGGGACAGCGGGTTTTGGGACTGCGCCACTTTGATGTCCAACTCCTCGGCGGCATCATCCTGCACAAAGGCCAAATTGCCGAAATGAAAACCGGTGAAGGCAAAACTCTTGTGGCGACGCTGCCAGCTTACCTTAACGCCCTCAACGGCAAAGGCGTACACATCATCACCGTCAACGATTATCTCGCAAGACGGGACGCGGAATGGATGGGACAGGTGCACCGCTTCCTGGGATTGACTGTGGGACTGATTCAGCAGGGCATGGATCAGGTGGAACGCAAGAAAAATTATAGCTGCGATATTACCTACGCCACTAACAGCGAAGTCGGCTTTGATTATTTGCGCGACAACATGGCTACTGTCATGGAAGATGTAGTGCAGCGTCCTTTTAATTTCTGCGTGATTGACGAGGTTGACTCGGTGCTGATTGATGAAGCACGGACGCCTTTAATTATTTCCGGCCAGGTGGAACGCCCCAGTGAGAAGTATATACGGGCGGCTGAGGTAGCTGCTGCTCTGAGAAAGGAAAATGAAGAACATTACGAGGTTGACGAAAAGGCTCGGAATGTGCTATTGACCGATGAAGGGTTTGGTGAAGCTGAGCGGTTGTTGGGTGTTACGGATTTGTACGACCCGGCTGACCCTTGGGCGCATTACATTTTTAATGCGATTAAGGCGAAGGAATTGTTTATTAAGGATATTAACTACATCGTCACTCCCGATCGCGAGGTGGTGATTGTGGATGAGTTTACCGGTCGGGTGATGCCGGGACGGCGCTGGAGTGACGGTTTGCACCAGGCGATCGAAGCGAAGGAACGGGCGGAAATTCAGCCGGAAACTCAGACGCTGGCGACGATTACCTATCAGAATTTCTTTTTGCTTTATCCGAAGCTGTCGGGGATGACTGGGACGGCGAAGACTGAAGAGACGGAGTTTGAGAAGATTTACAATCTGGAAGTAACGCTGATTCCCACTAACCGGATTACCAGCCGTACTGACCTTTCGGATATGGTTTACAAGGCGGAGGCTGGTAAGTGGAATGCGATCGCCCAAGACTGCGCGGAAATGCACGAAATCGGTCGGCCGGTGCTGGTGGGCACTACGAGCGTGGAAAAGTCGGAGTTGCTGTCGCGGCTGCTGCTGGAACGGAAAATTCCTCACAATTTGCTTAATGCTAAACCGGAAAATGTGGAGCGGGAGTCGGAAATTATCGCTCAAGCCGGACGCAAAGGCGCTGTGACGATCGCGACAAACATGGCGGGACGCGGTACTGATATTATTTTGGGCGGTAATTCTGAGTACATGGCGCGCCTCAAGTTGCGAGAGTATTTTATGCCCCGAATCGTGCAACCCGAAGATGACGGCGACTTTTCGGTGGTGCAAGTACCTGGTATTGGTGGCCGCCCCGCACCTCAAGGTTTTGCTCCCACTACGAAAAAGGTAAAGTCTTGGAAAGCTTCGGCGCAGATTTTCCCGACGCAGCTATCGAAAGATGCCGAGCAAATGCTCAAAGCGGCGGTGGAATTGGCGGTGAAGGAGTACGGGGAGCGATCGCTCACGGAATTGCAAGCCGATGATATCGTGGCTGTAGCTTCGGAAAAAGCGCCGACAAAAGACCCGGTAATTCAAAAATTGCGGGAAGCTTACAATTTAACTCGCAGGGAATATGATGCTTTTACCAGCACCGAACACGATGAAGTCGTGCAGTTGGGAGGCTTGCACGTCATCGGTACCGAACGCCACGAATCGCGCCGGATCGATAATCAGTTGCGCGGCCGGGCGGGACGCCAAGGAGACCCTGGTTCTACACGGTTTTTCTTGAGTTTGGAAGACAATTTGCTGAGGATTTTCGGCGGTGAACGGGTTGCCGGTTTGATGAAGGCTTTCGGTGTTGAGGAAGATATGCCGATCGAATCTGGAATGCTGACTCGTTCCCTCGAAGGCGCTCAGAAAAAAGTCGAAACCTACTATTACGATATCCGCAAGCAGGTATTTGAATATGACGAAGTGATGAACAATCAGCGTCGAGCAATCTATGCGGAACGTCGCCGAGTATTAGAAGGTTTGGACTCCAAAGAACAGGTAATTAAGTATGCCGAACAGACGATGGACGACATCGTAGGAGCATACATCAATCCCGATTTACCTTCGGAAGAATGGGAACTCGACAAACTTGTGAGCAAGGTGAAGGAATTTGTTTATCTACTCGCTGACATGACACCGGATCAGCTAGAAGATTTGTCCGTTGAGGAAATTAAAACTTTCTTGCACGAACAAGTCCGCAATGCTTACGACATTAAAGAAGCGGAAGTTAATGCAATCCGAGCTGAATTGATGCGAGATGCGGAACGGTTCTTTATTTTGCAGCAAATTGATACTTTGTGGCGGGAACACTTGCAACAAATGGATGCTTTGCGCGAGTCTGTAGGGCTGCGCGGTTACGGGCAAAAAGACCCGCTGATCGAGTACAAAACTGAAGGTTACGAGCTGTTTTTGGACATGATGACCGATATCCGCCGCAATGTGGTTTATTCGCTGTTCCAGTTCCAGCCGCAGCCGGCTATGCAAGTTTCGCCAGAGATGGTTTGAAGATAGTTAACAGTTGACTGTTGACTGTTGACTGCAACTGGTTCCCAGGCTCTTCCTAGGAACCAGTTGATTTTACACCACCAGTGTCATGGAAGAAGAATAAAAGAAGACCAAATACAGATATTCGCATTGAAATATTGTATAACCTGGAATTATGCCCACTATTTTACGAATAGGCCCTTACCGACTTTACTTTTACAGCCATGAACCAAATGAACCACCTCATGTTCATATTGACAGAGACAAATCATCGGTTAAATTTTGGTTGGAGCCAGTCAGTTTAGGAAACAACCTTGGTTTTAGTGCTAAAGAACTTCGTAAAATACAGTCGGTAGTACAAGAAAATAAACAAACGCTATTGGAGGCTTGGTATGGGTATTTTGGCGATTCGAGCGGACGAGAGAGTTAAGCACATTCATTTTACAGAAGAAACCATTAGTGTTGATTTGATGGATGGACGAATCATTACCGTCCCTTTAATTTGGTATCCAAGATTGTTTCATGCAACGCCCGATCAAAGGGAAAAATGGGAAGTATGTGGAGGAGGCTATGGCATTCACTGGGAAGAAATTGATGAAGACCTCAGTACAGAAGGAATGCTGCGAGGTGCACCGGCTCCGAGGCCTAAAATTACTCATTAATTTCGATCGCTATTTCACTTCTAAGCTTTCGTAATATAGCCTTTCTCACGTAAGAGATAAAGGAGGTATTTAAGGTAGATTGGAGATTAAAGCCAATCTTCTTGATCGCTTTTTTGTTTCCTGTAAACATCACCTGTGGCGTGAATTTTACGGGTTTGTTCGTAAAGAGTTTCTTCGGTATGATTCCATTTTTGCAATACTTTTTTTAAGTCTGATTGAATATCTCTAGCACCGGGAAAGCCTCGGTAGCGAATTATTAATCTTGCTAATTCCGATAAATTGTAGTCGGTTGCTTCTCCTCCTAATAAAGTATCGACACTGGCTCGATCGCGCTTGTATTGCGGATGCTGCTGATCTTGAGTTTTTTGTACTGAATCCATACTATTTATGTTTCCCAATCATTTAGAATACCGAGATACCCGACTTCTTCAAGAAATCGGGGATAAAATTAGAGTTAGAGTTTTACTTAAATTGTCGCTTCAGTCATCCCCAGAAATTTTTGTGTTTGTTCAGTAATACCAAATAGTTGATCGCCGTGACAAAATATTTCCCAGGCGCGAATTCCCATAAAACCAATACCTGCAACCGCCAAGGGCATCGCTGCGGAACCTAAAAGCGCGGCAATCGGGGGAAATATCATGCACAGCGTTAACAGAATACCAGTAATAACACCGCCAGCAATGCCAGCTTTGGCGGTGGCGCTGGCGACTTGTTCGACTAACTCTGACTGGGTAATTTGGCCTTCAACGCACAATAGCGAGTTTTCTAAGATAGAAAATATTAACTCAATTACTGCTGCGGCGATCGCCCCTTTCATTGCAGCCCCCACGATTTCGGCAACTGCTGCTTTAAACGCTGCATCCGCTAAAACTTGCTTAGCGACTGCTAATTCTGCGGCAGTCATGTCTACACCACCGCGAGCACGATTCACCCAAAAATATTCAAAAATCCCGTTAGTAGCTTCGCTTCCGCCTCCATTGACGTGCGCTTGGATGTGGCTCCAATCTTTATCTTGACAGAAGTTGCGAATTGCTTCTGGCCCTTGGGCACGAATTTGGGCGGGTATGGATTCAAATACTTTTGCTGCTTCTTGCACATTTCGGATGCCGTCACGCATACCAGCCCTAGCAAATTTGAATTGCAGAGTGGTTGGCAGGTTCTCAAAACGGATGTTATGTGCTATTTTAAAAGCTTCTTGAGTGGCGATCGCCCCGGCACTAACCATTGAACTTGGCGCTGATTGTACCCACGCCGTTAATACAGTTGCATTTTCCTCAACTTTAGCAGCGATTTGGTTGGCTAAGTTTTGGGTATCGGCAACAGTTTCTTGTACTTTAGCCGTTAGGAACTCGAGCGGATTCTGGCTAATTTCCATGTTGATCCAGCTTGCATCGTTAATGATTGAATTATTTTGACTATAACATTCCTCTTCAGTAAGTGTTACTTTTTACTGAATTGCTTCTCGCTTCTAACTCCGGCTGTAAATTTAGAGCTTTTTTTTGATAAAATAAACCTTCATTGATTCGCCCTTGTTCTTCCAAACTTTTGCCTAAATTCCAATAAGCGACTGCTAAATCTGGTTGAAGAACGATAGATTTTTGGTAGTAACTTATGGCCTCATCGAGCTGGCCTTGTTTGTAAAACATACTGCCCAAGTTAACATAGGCTTCGACAAAATTAGGATCAAATTCGATCGCCTTGGAGTAGGCGCGAATTGCCGCGTCTATTTTGCCTTGGGCTTGCAGGATATTACCTAGGGTTTTGTAGGCGGCGGCGAAATTGGGTTGCTGGCGAAGTGCTTGGTAACAGGAGGCGATCGCCTCTACATATTTTTGTTGCGTATAATAAATTTCTGCTATCTTGTTGAGTGCGATCGCACTCTCCGTTTGAATGGCTAGTAATTTTTGATATTCAGCGATCGCCTCCTCAAGCTTTCCTGATTTCTGAAGGCTATCGCCCGCTGACAAATACTGCTCTGCTAACTCGGAATTTGCGGTCATAGATTTTACTTTAACAGCCGAAACTACTTTACCACAAGTGTTAGTTAGCAACCGCGATTTCTAGGGATATTGTGACTATTTGATATTTTAAATTTGTTTTTGTACCAACATAGGACTTACGCAATCATTCCAGGTATGGGGGAAACCACGGAGGGTTTGCCCCTACAAAACACTATATATTGAGGCTGTGCGTAAGTCCTGCAACAGTTCGGACAGTTTTTGATTACCAACAGCTTAGAAACCGGGTTTGTAACACCCATGCGTCAGCCTGGAAACTGTCGGAAGTGTTTAGATAAATTAGCTAAATGTTCGATCGCCCTAGCTGTTCAAAAATTAATTGAACGGGCGATCGAAAAAATTAAGGAGACAGTCGCCACACCTTAATCGTGTCGTCAAAACTGCCACTGATCAGAGTTTTGTCTTGAGGATTAAAAGCCAAATCCACCCAGGTAGAATGACCCTTCAGCGTGCCCGCGATTTCGCCGGAACTCATGCGCCACAGCTTGATAGTCCCGCTCAAATCCGCGCTGGCGAGTTTGTCTCCGTCGGGACTGAAAGCCAAGGACTTAACCTTGTCGGAATGGCCGATCAAAGTCCGTAGCAGAGAACCGTTAGGCTGCCCGGAGTGATTATTTGCGCTGATATCCCACAGCTTCACCGTCTTGTCCCAACTGCCGCTGGCGAGAGTTTGACCGTCCGGGCTGATGGCCAGAGACCAAACCGCCTCGGAATGACCCCAAAGAGTTTCTTTCAATTCCCCAGTCTGCCAGTTCCACAGGTTGATCTTACCGTCGCTGCGGCCGATCGCCAAAGTTTCTCGATCGGGGCTGAAAGCCACCGACTGCACCTCGTCAAAAACCTGCTTGAGAGTTTCCAACTCGGCCCCGCCTTGGACTTCCCACAGCTTCAAAGTTTTGTCCTTACCGACACTGGCCACTGTCTGGCTATCGGGACTGAAAACCACCGAGAACACGCCGTCTGTGTGTCCCTCCAACGTCCGAATTAACTTGCCCGAATAGAAATTCCACAATTTAATCGTACCGTCAACGCCACCGCTGGCGATCGTCCTGCCGTCGGGACTGACTGCCACCGACCACACCGGCCCCAAATGTCCTGTTAAAACCTTGAGCAGCTTGCCGTGACGCTTGTGCCGCAAGTGAATTGTGCCGTCGTTATTCCCGCTGACGATTACGCGGCCCTGGGGAGCTACTGCTACAGCCCAAACCGGGTTTTTGTCTTGATCCGCCAGAGTCCGCACTGCGGGTCGGGACTGCGATGCCTCACCGTTGAAATCCTGCATCGGGGGCGGATTGAACCGAATTTCGGGAATGCTAGAAACAGGCTCAGAAGAAGTGAAAGCCTGCGGTGCAGGAGATGGCAAGCGAACACCCAGCACTACGGACAGCAGGGCAACCGCAGTTCCTCCCCACATGGCCAAAGTCCACTTGGGTTTGCTGAGAATCACGTCTACCGGTGCCGGGCCGTATTTCATGTCTGTGAGAATTGCCTCGGTCGAGCGATAGCGTTTTGATGGTTCTCGCTGCACCATTTTATCCAGAATGCGGCCGAGTCGCGCCGAAACTGGTACTTTCAAATAATCTCTCCAAGTCCAACTTTCGGATTTGATGTCAAACAAATCAAAGGGCGACATTCCCGTTAACAAGTGAATGCAAGTGACGCCCAAACTGTAGATGTCGCTGCTCTTAATCGCTTGGCCTTTAATTTGTTCCGGGGCCGCATATTCCGCAGAACCTGTCACCGTTTTTGTTTTCAGCGGCCCGCTATTAGCCGGAATTGCCGCGCCGAAATCGACTAAAACTAGCCCAGAGGAACTTTCTTGGGACAGGGGATGTAGATCCTCTTTCGCTGCCAAAGCTGGGGATGCTTGGGGAGTTTTGCGGTGAATAATATTGGACGGTTTGATATCTCCGTGAATCAGTTGATGTTCGTGAACACATTGCAGGACTGGCAACAATTCGCTCAGCAGATACCAAATTTGAATTTCTTTAACAACACCTTTTTCTGAAAGCCGATCGGCTAAATTACGGCCTTCGATGTATTCTTGCACTAAATACTGGCAGCCTTCGACTTCAAAAGATGCCAGCAGTTTCGGTATTTGGGGATGTTTCCCCAACTCGTCGAGAACTGACGCCGAGCCGCGAAATGTCCGGTTTTGCTGTGTGCCACCGTCTGCGGCTGCTGAGCCGCAGAACTGTTGAATGACGCAGCGGGGTTGCGAAGGCTGGTCTTCATCGACTGCTAAGAAGGTGCGACAAGTGAGACTTTGACCGAGGGTGTGAAAGACTCGGTAGCGACCTTTTAGCAGCAAATTCGACTCGCAACTTTTGCAGACTGTCGCGCGATCGAGATTTTGGGGATTCGGGCAATTGGGATTTGTGCAGTAACTCATTTGTCTTTCCGCTGGAGACCCCCGTCCGACATTATTGCTGGTGGGGGAGGAAAGCGGGGCGGTGCGTGCCGCTTCCTATGGACAAATTAAATAATTGGAATCTTTGCTTGATCATAATTGTTTCCCAGATTTTCGCCACAATTGCACGCGGGCGATCGCGCGTAAATAATTGCTGACTTTCCTGCGAGCGAGGTTTAATAAGTCGATCGTACCGAGCTCGCGCGAGCGATCGGCTGGATTTGCTGTTACCGAATTACGTTATACTGTCATTGCGAATACTTTCAGTGCGATCACAAGCATTGCCAAAGCAATCGCGAGGCATTGCCAAATATCCGCGATTGTTTGTTCTATGGAGTCAATCTCAAACCTCAAATCTCAAATCTCAAATCGACTAACAGATTAAAAATTAGGCAACTTTCGCCCAACTAACTACTAACTTTTAACTATTACTTATGCCATTAATTCGCGTTCCCAAACCTTGGGAAATTCTCAACCCACAAATTACTCCAGAAACAGCCTTTCTCAACCGCCGCCGCTTCATGACAAACTTAATTGGCGCAGGCGTGACAGCTTCGCTGCTGCCGCTGACCGGCTGCCAAAGCAATGCTAGCTCAAAAACTGCTCTGGAGCAAAGCTCAACTCAAGCATATTCGGAATTGAGCCGGAATCCCGCCTTTGCAAAAGTCGATCGAGCGATTACCGACGAAGCCTTAGCTACAAAATACAACAATTTTTACGAATACGGTGGCACAAAATCTATTTGGCAAGCCGCTCAAGCTTTGCCAACAGAAAACTGGAAAGTAGAAGTAGGCGGTTTAGTAAAAAATCCCCGAACTTATGATATTGACGACCTCGAAAAGAAATTCCCTATCGAAGAACGAGTTTATCGATTTCGCTGCGTAGAAGCCTGGGCGATGGTAGTTCCTTGGGTCGGGTTTCCCATGAAATTACTGATGGCGGATGTCGAACCGCAATCGAAGGCTAAATTCGTTCGCTTCACCTCATTTTACGACCCCAAAATAACCCCCGGGCCCGGTTTGATGTCGCAATTTTATCCTTGGCCTTATACCGAAGGTCTGCGAATTGAAGAAATGGCGAACGATTTAGCATTTTTTGCCACAGGCTTGTATGGCCGAAGGCTACCAAAACAAAATGGTGCGCCGCTGCGGCAAGTGATTCCTTGGAAATACGGTTTTAAGGGCGCAAAGTCGATCGTCAAAATTGAATTTGTCGAACAGCAGCCCGCCACTTTTTGGAATACAATCGGCCCCAACGAATACGCCTTTGAAGCAAATGTCGAACCCGACAAACCGCACCCCAGATGGTCGCAGGCCAGCGAACGGATAGTCGGCCCCGGTAACAGTTGGTCGTGGGAAACTCGCCCAACTTTGCCCTATAACGGTTACGGCGAATATGTAGCTAGTTTGTACAGTTAATTAACTACGCGAGATGTAATTTGAGAAACAGGCTTTTCTGCTTCTCAAATTATTAATTTATCTCTTTTCTCTTTCTCTGCGCCCTCTGCGTTCTCTGCGGTTAATAAAAAAGATTTTTTTTCGGTTAACCAAAATGAAAGACAGGACACGATAATGCCCTATCCCTACCCTATACCTTCACTTTGTTTGTAAATTTTACCTTAAATTTGAAGTCCATCGACTACAATAAAAATTGATGAAGCTACCAAGGAATTGTTAAATGGTAACAACAACATCAACTCCCATCGAGCAGCAAACTACCCCAGCAGAAAACCGAGTTATTTTAAAAGGTGTCAGTTGGTCAACTTTTAAAGCATTGCTGACAGATGTTGGGGACGATAGAGCTTGGAGAATTGCCTACGATGGAGGAGTATTAGAAATCAGGATGCCACATCTAGAACATGAAGTTCCGAAAGGACTGATAGAAAGCTTTATTGAAGCTACAGCAGACGAGCTAGAAATCGAAGTGATGAAAGCTGGTTCTCTGACTCTCGAACGGGAAGATTTAACTCGTGCTGTCGAACCTGATACTTGTTTCTACATTCAAAATGAAGCCAGCGTCAGAGGTAAAAGAGATATCAACCTCCCAGAGGATTTGCCGCCGGATTTAGCAATAGAGTCGGATTACACGAATTCTTCAGTTAATAAAGATTCCATATATGCTGCTCTTGGTGTTCCCGAACTTTGGAGGTATCGGCGGGAATCTCTGCAAGTTTATCAACTTGTCGAGGGAAAATATGAAATGTGCGATCGTAGTTTAGCTTTTCCATTTTTACCCGTTGCCGAAATTCCGGGTTTCATCGAACAAAGCAGAACAGTCGGACAGCGGGCGGCTGTGCGTTTGTTTCGGCAAAGAATTAGAGAGATTTTGCCGATTCAAAGTTAACGCAAAAATCAGACTGTAGTTTAAAAACTAGCAAATTAATTTAAATTACATCAGCGTTAATCAGCGTTAATCGGCGGTTGAAAAAATCTTTAATTTCGATACAAAATCAATTGATAAACTCCTGCACTCTCTGCCAAACTCGCTCCAATAAATCTGGCGTGCTAACCTCAAACCATTCAATTTCCGGATAAGCACGAAACCAAGTCCGCTGTCTCTTCGCAAATTGTCGCGTGTGCAAAATTGTTAATTCTTTAGCTTCTTCAAGCTTAATGTCGCCAGCCAAATATTGTTTCATTTCCTGATATCCCAGCGTGTTCAACAGTGGCAAGTCGCAGCCGTATTTTTTACACAAATATTCTACTTCAGCAATCCAACCGCGTTCTAGCATTTGTTCGGTGCGCTGTTTGATCCGATCGACCAAAACATCGATCGCGCAATCCAACCCAATTTGTAAAATAGGATAATTGGGAGGATTTTCGCCCTGCTGTTCGGAAATAGGGCGACCGGTCGCATAAAATACTTCCAATGCCCTCAAAGTTCTTACGGGGTCATTGACGTGAATTTTCTCAGCCGCAGAGCGATCAACCTGCTGCAACATCGCGTAACATTGAGATTGTCCGAGTTCTGCAAGTTGCGATCGCAATTCGGGCATCGGCCCTACCCTCGGAATTTTTAAACCGCGCACGATCGATTTAATATATAAGCCCGTCCCTCCCACCAACAACAGAGGAGGAGAAACAGGAAAATCGACAGCAGCAATTAATTTTTGAGCTTGTTGCTGGTAATCTGCGAGTGTCAGCGTTTCCGTCGGATCGCAGATGTCAATTAAGTGATGCGGTACAGAAGTGCGATCGACTGCCGTCGGTTTTGCTGTTCCGATGTCAAATTCGCGGTACACTTGACGGGAGTCCGCACTCAGGATCGAGGATTGCAGTCGCCCCGCCAAAGCCAAAGCCACTCCCGACTTCCCCGTCGCCGTCGCCCCACAAATCGTAATTAATTTAGGCATAAGCTGTCGCACGTTTCCCTATAAAAACTCTCAAATCCTCTCCTCTCCATGCTTTCCCGTCTCTCCTACACTGATTCACCGCGCTACGCCTGGGGAGTCGCGAAGCAATATCAAAACTATTCCCCTCCGTCCCCCCGATAAATTTCCCTTCAGAAAGCCCTAGCATCGCCTTTAACGGTTTTGTGCTATAATTTTAGGAGTTTTCCCATTTTAGAAGCTTTCGGGGCTTTAGGCCTCATTATTGGAGCTATTTTTGTATGACCAGCAGCTACAGCGCCGACCAGATTCAAGTTCTCGAAGGTCTCGAAGCAGTCCGTAAACGGCCGGGGATGTACATCGGTACCACCGGGCCGCGAGGACTCCACCATCTAGTTTACGAGGTTGTGGACAATTCCATAGATGAGGCGCTGGCTGGCCACTGCACTCACATCGAGATTGACATCAACGCCGACGGTTCCGTTACCGTGACAGACGACGGCCGGGGTATTCCGACCGGCATCGTTGCCAAGACTGGCAAATCGGGAATAGAAACAGTAATGACTGTACTCCACGCCGGTGGTAAATTTGGCGGTGGTGGCTACAAGGTTTCTGGAGGATTGCACGGTGTAGGTATTTCTGTTGTTAACGCGCTGTCCGAGTGGGTAGAAGTGACAGTTTGGCGCGACCAAAAAGAACATTTACAGCGCTACGAAAGAGGCAATCCAGTTACTGAACTTACTGCCAAGCCCAACAAAGGCACTCGCACCGGCACTTCAGTTTCTTTCTTGCCAGATACTCAAATATTTAGCACTGGCATTGAATTTGATTACACTATACTCGCCGGGCGCTTGCGAGAATTGGGTTACTTGAATGCGGGCGTGAAAATTACCTTTAGCGACCACCGTTTGGAACTGCTCAAAAGTATCGAACCTCGCATCGAAACATACTGTTATGAGGGCGGAATCAAGGAATATATCGCCTACATGAACCGCGAAAAGCAGCCTCTGCACGAAGAAGTGATCTACGTGCAAGGAGAACGCAACAATGTGCAGATAGAAGTGGCTTTGCAGTGGTGCGTTGATGCTTTTAGTGACAACGTTCTCGGTTTTGCTAACAACATTCGGACGATCGACGGAGGCACGCACTTAGAAGGTTTGAAGGCAGTTTTGACGCGGACGATGAATTCGATCGCCCGCAAGCGCAACAAAATCAAAGAAAACGAGCCCAACCTCGCCGGCGAAAACGTTCGCGAAGGTTTGACAGCAGTCATTTCGGTCAAAGTCCCAGACCCGGAATTTGAAGGCCAAACTAAAACTAAGCTAGGAAATACAGAAGTTCGGGGAATTGTCGATTCCTTAGTAGGCGAAGTATTAACAGAATATTTGGAGTTTCGCCCCCAAGTAGCTGACGCTATTTTGGAAAAAGCTATTCAGGCATTTAAGGCTGCTGAAGCAGCCCGTCGTGCCCGCGATTTAGTCCGCCGAAAATCGGTCTTAGAATCGTCTCCTTTGCCTGGAAAATTAGCGGATTGTAGTTCCAGAGACCCTGCCCTGTCTGAGATCTACCTGGTGGAAGGGGATTCTGCAGGCGGATCGGCAAAACAAGGGCGCGATCGCCAATTCCAAGCAATCCTGCCTTTGCGCGGTAAAATTCTCAACATTGAGAAAACCGACGATGCCAAAATCTACAAAAATAACGAAATTCAGTCGTTAATTACAGCCCTGGGTTTGGGCATCAAAGGCGAAGAATTCGATCCGGGTCAATTGCGGTATCACCACATCGTAATTATGACTGACGCTGACGTAGATGGTGCTCACATCCGCACGCTATTGCTGACTTTCTTCTACCGCTATCAGCGCGCCCTTGTAGACCAAGGTTACATCTATATTGCTTGTCCTCCTCTCTATAAAGTGGAACGGGGACGCAATCATTACTACTGTTACAGCGATCGCGAAATGAACAATCTCATCCGCAATGAATTTCCGGCGAATGCTAACTACACCATTCAGCGGTTCAAAGGTTTGGGTGAAATGATGCCGACACAGTTGTGGGATACAACGATGAACCCAGAAACTCGGACGCTGAAACGAGTAGAGATTGAAGACGCTGCTGAGGCCGATCGCATCTTTACGATCTTAATGGGCGATCGTGTCGCCCCCCGCCGCGAATTCATCGAAACCTACGGCCCCAAACTCAACCTCCTCGACTTGGACATCTAAGTTAGTTGACAGTTGACAGTTGACAGTTGTTTGCTGGCGAGGATGAGTCATTAGTCATTAGTCATTAGTCATTAGTTAGTGACTGATGACTGATGACTGATGACTACTGACTACTGCCAACTGCCAACTTTTGTTATAAAAATTAATACAATCTCTCATCAAATCGATCTAAGGTAAACACTTAGGTAAATTTTAGATTTTTGGCGCATCCATCAGCTACCACAAAAATAGAAGGTTGGACAGTATAGCATGAGCATCAATTTAGCGACCAAATTGCGTGAGGGAACGAAAAAGTCCCACACAATGGCAGAAAACGTCGGTTTTGTCAAGTGTTTTTTAAAAGGCGTTGTAGAAAAAACTTCTTACCGGAAGTTAGTAGGAAACCTCTACTTTGTCTACTCGGCAATGGAAGAGGAAATGGAACGCCAAAAGCAGCATCCGGTTGTTTCAAAAATTTACTTTTCTGAGTTGAATCGCAAACAAAGCTTAGAGCAAGATTTATTTTACTACTACGGTGCGAATTGGCGCGAACAAGTAGCTCCGTCAGCTGCAGCTAAAGCTTATGTGGAGCGAATTCGCGAGATTTCGGCGACTGCCCCGGAACTGTTAGTAGCTCACTCTTACACTCGCTACTTGGGCGATTTATCTGGCGGACAAATCCTGAAGGGAATTGCCCAGCGCGGGATGAATCTTTCCGAGGGAGAAGGCACTGCTTTCTATGAATTCCAGGATATTCCTGATGAAAAAGAATTCAAGGCTAACTACCGTCAGGCAATGAATGAACTGCCGATTGACGAAGCAACAGCAGAACGAATTGTTGACGAAGCTAATGCAGCTTTTGGCATGAACATGAAGATGTTCATGGAGTTAGAAGGCAATTTGATTAAAGCAGTTGGTCAGATGCTTTTCAATACTCTGACGCGGAAGCGCGGTGGCGCCAGTACCGAATTGGCTACTGCTGATTGAGCCAACACTCATTGGCAATAATTTGAGCCTCGTTTAAGAGGAAAAACTTAAATCCTGGGGGTTTGATGGCTGCTTTTACAGTCACCAAATCTCCGGGATTTTGCATGGTGTTTGAATTGCGGACGATCGACTTTTTATAGAAGAAGGAAGAAGGAAGAAGGAAGAAAGAAGGAAGAAGGAAGAAGGAAGAAAGAAGGAAGAAGGAAGAAGGAAGAAGGAAGAAAGAAGGAAGAAGGAAGAAGGAAGAAGGAAGAAGGAAGAAGGAAGAAGGAAGAAGGAAGAAGGAAGAAGGAAGAAGGAAGAAAGAAGAAGGAAGAAGGAAGAAGGAAGAAGGAAGAATGCCCAATGCCCAATGCCCAATGCCCAATTACCAATTACCCATTCTCATGCAAAGGAAACTTACTATATTTACCTTCCCACGCCGCGATTAGGAGGCTCCTCGTCCGGGACAGGCAAAGAAGTGGGCCTTACTTGCCGCTCCAAATACTTACTCAAAGCGTAAGCGATATCCCAGCGAGTCATCGGCTTCAAAGGATTAATCTTATTAGTTGCGATATCAACATTAACAAACCCTTCATAAAGTGCAGTAGCTATAGACTTTCTAGCCCAATTAGGAATTTCACCTGCATCGGGATACTTAGCTAAAATTTCGGAAATGCTGGCATCAGGAAACTGAAAAACCCCGTAAGCTTGAGCAAAAATCGCTAAAGCTTCCGCGCGAGTCACCCTTTGATTAGGGAAAAACATTCGGTCGCGATATCCACTCATTGTTCCCGTTTTCAAAACAGTTTGAATCGCACTGTAAGCCCAGTAACTCTTCGGTACGTCCGGCAATTCTTTATCCGGTTTCTGAGCGGTTTTCCGCCGTTCCAAACCAAAAGTTTTTACTAAAATCACCGCCAAATCAGCACGACTGACAAGACCCTCAGCATTAAAATTGCCACTGGCATCTTTATTCATCAACCCTGCACTCACAACCCGGTCGATCGGGTCAATTATTTCTTGAGATTGAACCGCCATAGGCACTCCTTGCAGTAGGGCGATAGCCAAAAAAATACTCACTAACCTTTTCACGATTTTAATCCTTTCTGTCGCTAAAACAATCATGAAAACAGCAGTAATATTTTTTCCGGTTCCCTCGGTATTATTCTGTGGTTTCGGCGGTGCGCTAGATTTGGGGATTATATATTAAAATCCAACATTTGCTTCCGGCAAAGCGCCCTGCATTTTACCCAACCAATCAATCAAATTATCCAATTGCTTTTGGGCCGTTAAAACCGCCATACCTCGAATAGTAACCTTCCCCTTGCTGTAGACAAAACGAGAGCGCAAATGTTCCGGCAAATTAGCCTTGAGCAAATTCCAAGCAGGCTCTTCCATCGCCGTTTCCAAAACTATGTTCTGCTTATTCTCCGGTTTGATACGAGAAAAACCGATTTTTTTAGCAATTTGTTTGAGTTCGACCACACGGATAAGTTGCTGGGCTGGCAGAGGAATTGGCCCATAGCGATCGCACCAATCAGCCTGAATCTGCTGTAATTCTTCAGGAGTATTAGCAGAAGCCACCGACCGGTAAGCGCTCATCTTTTGATCCAAATCTGCGATGTAATCGGCAGGAATAAACGCCGTCAAAGTTAGGTCAATTTGCGCGTCCTCAACTTTCGGAATTTCCTGACCCTTAATTTCCCGAATGGCTTCCTCTAACATTTCAGCATACAAATCAAAACCGATCGCCTCCATTTGACCAGATTGTTCAGTACCCAAAACATCACCCGAACCGCGAATTTCCATATCTCGGACAGCCAACTGATAGCCAGAACCCAACTGGGCAAACTCTTGAATTGCCCGCAGCCGCTGCCTTGCAGCATCAGAAAGTTGGTTCTGCTTGGGATAAAACAGCCAAGCATGAGCTTGAATCCCCGCGCGTCCCACCCGTCCCCGCAACTGGTAAAGCTGACCCAAACCAAACTTCTGCGCGTCTTCAATTAAAATAGTATTGACTCGCGGAATATCCAAACCCGACTCAATAATCGTCGTACACACCAAAATATCGAAATCTGCCGCACTGAAAGTCAGCATGATTGATTCTAGTTCCGACGCCTCCATTTGACCGTGGGCGATCGCAATTCTGGCAGACGGAACCATCTCCTGCAACTGAGCGGCCAACTCATCAATCCCCTCAATCCGTGGCACCACGTAAAACACCTGACCGCCCCTGTCCAATTCTTGACGAATTGCCGATCGCACCGTTTCTGCGTTATAGGGAGCCAAATGCGTCTGAATCGGGCGTCTGCTGGGAGGCGGAGTCGCAATCAAACTCATCTCGCGAATCCCCGACAGGGACATATACAAAGTCCGGGGAATCGGCGTTGCTGTCAAAGTCAGAACATCTACCTCTGTTTTGAGAGATTTAATTGCTTCCTTTTGCTTAACTCCAAACCGCTGTTCTTCATCCACCACCAACAAGCCCAAATCCCGAAATTTAATCGCCTTGCTCAAAACAGCTTGAGTACCGACAATCACATCTAATTCCCCAGTCGCCAAACGCTTGTGAATCTCCCGGCGCTCGGTTTCCGTCCGAAAGCGATTGAGCAAACCAACTTCGATCGGATAAGGGGAAAAACGCTCCGATAGCGTGTGATAGTGCTGTTGGGTCAAAATGGTCGTCGGCGCGAGCAAAGCCACCTGCTTGCCCGCCGTAACCGCCTTAAAAATCGCTCTCAGAGCCACTTCTGTCTTACCAAAACCGACATCGCCGCACACCAAGCGATCCATCGGTCGATCGCCCTCCATGTCGCGTTTCACATCCTGAGTTGCCTTCAACTGATCCGGCGTTGGTTGGTAAGGAAAAGAATCCTCTAATTCTTGTTGCCAAGGCATATCAGGAGGAAAAGCGTAACCTGTTTGTTTAGCTCTTTTAGCATAAAGATTCAGCAAATCCACTGCCAATTTTTTAACAGCTTTGCGAACCTTTGTTTTAGTTTTTTCCCAAGTTTGACCTGTCAGCTTATTTAGATCCGGTACTTTATCGCCTACAGTCCGAAACCTCGACAAAGCACCCAATTGATCTGCCGCCACCCTCAGAGTACCGTCAGCGTATTGAATCAATAAATATTCCCGAGTTTCCCGATCGATAGTCAAACGTTCCAACTTGAGAAATTTACCCACTCCGTGCTGGCGGTGAACCACATAATCACCTGGACTTAATTTATTCGGGTCTACTTGCTTAGAAGCAGCACGACGACGCTTGCGGACGTAGCTAAAAGTTGCCAGGGAATGCTGACCGTAAAATTCCCGATCGGTAATTAACACAATCCGAAAAGTCGGCAGAATAAAACCTTCCAATTCTGCCAGCCCGCTGTACTTCAAAGCCACCGGAATGTGCTGCAATTGCAACTTGTCGATCGCCAAAAAATCGCGCGGATTCACCACAAACTGAGCCGGACAGTCGTGCTCCGAAAGCAAAGAAACAGAACGACTCGGTTGAGCAGAAACCAGAAAAATAGTAAAACCCCGATCGCGCTCTTCCCTGAGCATTTGAGACAGCTTTGCAAATTGGTGAGGCATCACCGGCACAGGCCGAGAAGCCAAATTAATCGCAGACGGTAGTTGGTCGCCCTCCGCAGAGCTTTGAAATTTTTTAGCGGTAGAATCTTCTGCCAATTCAGAAAGTTCTAGCCTCTCGAAAGCTGCGACATCTGCCATATATTCAGCAAAAGTGCGGTGAATTTTCGGAACTTTCAAATTAGCAATTGGCAACTTTTCTGTTCCCGCCTCAGCAACTTCCGATTCCCTATTGCAATTATTCCACTGTTCCTGTGCATTCTCAAACCAGCGGTCGCTGTGAGCTTCGCACCCTTGCGGTTCGTCAATAACAACTAAAGTATTTTCAGTCAAATAATCCAACAAAGATGCAGGTTGATCGAACGCTAAACCCAACAGCCTGCGGACAAATTTTTCTGCTTCATTTTTGCCTTCATTTTCGGGGTCTAAAGAGCCGAGGTGGTTGATTGCGTCAAGTTTTTTTTCAGATAAAACTGCTTTAATAATTGTGTTAAAATTAGTAGGAGTTAAAACTAATCGATCAACCTTATCGAGCGATCGCTGGGAAGACGGGTCAAACTCCCGAATTTGCTCCAAATCATCTCCGAACCATTCCAGCCGCACTGGCAACTCAGCCGCTACCGGAAATATATCGACAATATCGCCCCGGCGACTCCACTGGCCCTCCATTTCCACCAGAGTCACCCGATCGTACCCCATCGACACGAGTTGGCGGTCAAGTATCTTCGAGTCTTGAACCGCACCTCGTTTCAGCGTCAGACAGTAGGGCTCAAAAGCATCCGGCGGGGGCAAATGAGGCTGGAGAGATCTTTCGGTAGCTACAATCGCGATCGGCTTAGAATTAGCGTTTGTTTCTTGTTTCTCGACCAAATCCGCCAGCACCTGCATTTGCCCCCACGTCATTTCGTTCTCGTCGGAGTAAGATAGCTCGTAGGGCGAAGCCTCCGAAGTTGGGTAAAAATGCACAGTCTGCCAGCCCATAGCCTCCAGCCCTGCCACCCAACGGCCGGCTTCTTCTAGAGTTGCCGTCACTACCAGTAAACTCCGCCCTTCTTGCTGTGCGAGGGCGGAAGCTACTAAACCTTTAGGCAAACGGGCTACGCCGGACAGTTGCACGTAGCGATGGCGCTTGAGCTTGTTGAGGAGTTCTGTTGCTAGGGGCGATCGCCCCAGGGTACGAATTATTGAAGAGAAAGTCATGCGCTTTTAATTTTAATCCCTGATCGGCGAAGGCTCTTTCCCTTTGCCTGTTAAGGAGATTGTACGACAAACATCCATGATTGTGCCGCTCTGCTTTTGACGCCTTGGAACTTAACTGGAGATAGATTTCTGCTTTAATATGTCAATCCTGCGATCGGGATCGAGCCAGTTCCGTTAATCTAGTGACAGGTTTAGAAAAAATTTCGATTTTGCGATCGAGATTCGCAGCTTCCAGACCTCTCCTGTGACTGCACCCAAAGACGGATACAAGCCCCCGACTCAAGTTGTGAAGATCGAAAAATTTTAGACATTAGGGAAATCCCCCAGATACTGGCTGCGGAGTCAATCTAAAATCTAAAATCTAAAATCTAAAATCGACTAACCGGGCAGAGCGCTTCGCCGTTACTACCGAAAATTTTAGAAATGTCCTCAAATATAGACCTTCTGATTGTTCTCCTGCTGGTTTTCCTCAATGGCTTGTTTGTGATGTCAGAGATGGCCATCATCTCTGTACGCAAGGTGAGACTGCAACAGATGGCCAACCAAGGTTCGATCAATGCCCGCGTAGCCTTGGATCTGGCTAATGCCCCCAATCAGTTCTTGCCGACAGTTCAAATCGGGATTACGATGCTGGCCATTCTGTCGGGCGCTTTTGGGGAAACGACGATTTCTAGAAGGGTAGAGCCTTTGTTACGGTTGATTCCTGCCCTCGCGCCCTACTCTCAGACGATCGCCTCAGTAGTAGCAGTTTTAACCATCACTTATCTGACCTTAATTATCGGCGAACTCGTGCCCAAGCGACTGGCACTCAACAACCCGGAGCCTATCGCTTCAAGCGTAGCAATTCCCATGCGAATGCTCTCAAAAATTGGGGCTCCTGCGGTTTATCTGTTAAGTCATTCCACTGACTTAGTGATGCGGATCATGGGGATTGTGCCTTCTACAGAACCGCAAGTTACAGAGGAAGAAATTAAAGTTTTAATAGAGCAAGGGACAGAAGCCGGAACCTTTGAAGAAGCCGAACAAGACATGGTAGAAAGAGTCTTTCGTTTGGGCGATCGGCGAGTCAGCGCCTTAATGACCCCGCGTCCCGATCTTACCTGGCTCGACCTCGACGATTCAGTGGAAGAAAACCGCCAAAAAATGCTCGGCAGTGGTCATTCTCGGTTTCCCGTTTGTCAGGGAGGGCTCGACAACGTTGTCGGTTTAGTACACGTTACTGATATGCTGTCTCGGACTTTAACTGGTCAACCCCTAGATTTAAGCGCTTCTTTACGACGACCGTTATTTGTACCGGAAAGCACGCGGGGTTTAAAAGTATTAGAACTTTTCAAACAATCTAGCAATCAAATTGCCTTGGTAGTAGACGAATACGGCGTCATTCAAGGATTGGTTACAGTCAACGACATTTTAGTCGAACTCGTTGGCGACTTTCCTTCGATTGAAGATGCTGACGAGCCGGAAGCCGTGCAGCGTGAAGACGGTTCTTGGCTGTTAGACGGAATGCTAGCAGTCGAAGATTTTTTTGAGATATTTGGAATCGAAGAATTGTCAGCAGAACACAAAGGAAGTTACCACACAATGGGCGGTTTTGTGATTACAAATTTGGGCAAAATTCCCACAGCAGCCGAGCATTTTGAGTGGAACGGTTTGCGCGTGGAAGTAGTCGATATGGACGGGAACCGAGTTGATAAAGTCTTGGTAATGCCGATCGACTCAGCGGACGATCGCTCCCCCAGCAAGCCAAAAACCTAAAACTAAAAACCATGTAATTTTAATCCATCGACATAATACCCGTAGGGGCCGGTTCACCAACCATCATCGCCGGAAACAAACAATCTCAAAAACCGCCCCCACCCAACGATAAATCATCACCTACATTTAGCAATTAAATATAAATATCAGGTTGATGTGAGTTATTGGTGAGTGGGGCGGTTTTTTATATATTGTTGGTTATCGTTATATATTGTTGGTGAATCTGCCCCTACGAGTTCGCAAATTGTACAATAACGCATCAAGCAGACATAATATCACTTCTTGTTTTTTCTTTCATCTTTCCGCAAAGATTCCAGAATAGAACGGCCCACATAATTGCTAAAAACTACCTCTCCAGCTTGATTGTAGTGGCAGCAGCTATCTACATAAACAGCCTCTTTAGTCTTGTCAAAAACATTGACAGCATTCACTAAATTAATATTATTTTTTTCCAAATTAGGAAACTTCTTGAAAAGAGCCGGATATCCAATTTGCACAGCTTTAGCATAAGGAGTATCCTTGTTAAAAGCAACCTGTTTTTCGGCTTCACCAAACACCCTTTTCGTCTGATAATATTGATTAGGCTGAAGAACATGAAAATATGGCACATTACTAGCAGACAACACTTTCTGCATAAAAATTGAACTTTTCACCCAATTCTGGGCCATTTGTTCAAAAGCGGCTGAATCCGGTAAAACTGACTTATTAGTATTGATATAAATAACGCTGCCACTGTCATCTTTTTTTTGTTTAGCCCGTTCTTTTTCAAACTTAATGACATCGGTTTTATAGTTATTAACTAAATTTTGAACGTAAACAGAAGTTAAAGCATCGCACGCAGCTAAAGAGCAGTTTTGCAAACGTTCCAAACCCTGACTAATCCTAGCTTTATTTTCTTGGATTCTGATAGTTGCTTTCATCGCTTTTGTAGAAAGGCTATTATTCGCCAAGCTAGTCAGCGGCAAAATATGCTGAATGCTTGGCATCGCCAAATCGACTTGATTTTTATTGTTTAAGTTAGAAAGTGCTACTTCATTAAAACCATCTATATTGACGACCAGATCCAGTTCTTGTCCTAATGCCAAAAAATAATTTAAAATTAATAATTGCTGCGGTTGTTTATACCCTCCGGTAGCAAAAGACAAAATTATAAATTCTTTATCTTTAAAACCCGGAAGCTGCTTGAGGTATTGAGGTAAAATTTTGTTTTGAACTTCAAATACTCCATAATTAGAAGCCACAGAACCGCCAAAAACTCCGATAATAAATTGATTTTTATTAGTTTTTTTCAAAGGGTAATCGTAAGGAGAAATAAATCCGTAGTTGTTAACCTTAAAACCCGGGCGAAAATCGGGGCCAGGTTGTTGAATAAATCCCAAAAAAGGATGAAACCTTTCAACAATAGACTGATTCAGCCGCACTCCTTCTAAATTAATTCCTAAAGCCGACTTATCTTGCGCCTTTTCTCTAGTATAGAAAATTTGCTTGTATTTGACAAAATACCATCCCAAGGAACCGAGTTCGAGAAAAACCAGTAAAAGCACTAAATTAATCAAAGTGATTTTTAGAAATCCTTGTCCTTTTTTAAGAAATTTTAAATCTTTCATAAACCTCTATTTTGACTCTCTTACTACTTTAATAATGGAACTAGAAACATAGTTTGCCAATACTTCGTCTCCGACTGAATTATAATGGCAGCAGGCATCTTTGTAAACCGTCTCTTTTGTATTGTCTAAAATATTCACTGCGCTAAAAACATTAACCCCAGCTTTTTGCAAATCACCGACTTTGGACAACAATACCGGATAACCTTTTTTCACACCTTCAATGTAAGGGCTCTTCTGGTCGATCGCAATTTCGTTTTCCTTGGCGGTAAACGCTCGCTTAGTGGGATAATACTGGTTGGGCTGGATAAAGTGAAAATATTTAATCTTTCTACTTGATAAAATTTGATTCATCCCGATCGACGATTCGTACCACATCGATGCCATTTTGTCAAAAGCCGCGGCATCCTGCAAAACAAAGTCAGCTTTGGGAATGTACACTATACCGCTATTTGCGGTGTCTGGGTTGGATGGTTTGAGTTGCGAATCGTACTTGACAACTGCTTGCTGGTAATTGTTGACTAATTGTTTCACCTGTAGCGAGGTGACAGCGTGACACAAAGCAAGTTGACAAGTTTGCAATTTGTCAATACCTGCTTTTAATTGTTTTTTGTTTTCGTTAATTTGCACGATCGAACTCATCGCTTCCGGTGACAAGTTGTTGTTGGCTAAACCAGTCAGAGGCTGTATGTGCTGAACGCTAGGCATTCCTATTTCTACTTGGGCTTTGTTGTTTAAATTTGACAGTGCTACTTCGTTAAAACCGTCAATATTGATGACTAAATCTAACTCTTGACCCAAAGCCAAAAAGTAATTTAAAACTAATAATTGTTGGGGCTGTTTGTAGCCACCATTCCCAAAATTCAAAACAAAAATTTCCTTGTTTGCAAATTCTGGATAAGCCTTTAATTTGTTAGACAATCTGCGATTTATATATTCATCAACTACAAAATTATTCGCAACTGAACCGCCAAAAACTCCGATAATAACTTGATTTTTATTTGTTTTAATAAACGGATATTCGTAGAGGGAAAAAAAGCCGTGTTTGTTGACTTTTAACTTTAATTTTTCATTTGTGAAAGCACCTTGTTTGAGTACATAGCCAAAAAGTGGGTGCAGTCTTTCTACGATAGATTCATCAAGTCTAATGCCGATCCTTTCAATATCTTCTACTACTTTTTCTTTGGCTTTAGTTCGGGTATAAAAAAACTGCTTTTGGTTGATAAAATAAAAAGCTAGCGACAAAGCTTCCAGACAAATAAAGGCGATCGCCAAATTAACCGCGATTATAATTAATATGTTTTGGTTTTTTTTCGGCGCCGTTGAATCTTTCATGAAATTTGACTGATTACGGTTGTTTTTTGGGGACTTGAGACTGCTTCAAATTTTCGCACAAATTTCGGTTAATCAGGATACTAGCCAGCCGGTGTCCGAGTTCATTCCAGTGACCCCCACAGGGTACAGAATTCTCAAAACCGTGGGCGCAGACTTGATATTTTTCAGTGTAACCTTGGATCTGTTCGGATAAATTCAGTACCTGAAAACCCTCGCGCGCGCCCAAGTTTTCCAGCCGCCTATCGGGATAAAACAAATCCTGAATGTTGTTCTTTCTCATAAAATTTTTTCGCCTCTCGGCCTCCGGTCTAACTTGCATCGGATCGCCGATCGTCACAAGCAAGAAATCAGCATTTTTCTGCACCACTTCATTCCGCATCGTCACAATCAAGCCCTCTGTCACCCTCCAAGCCTCTTCCCAAGCTGCATTTTGAGGTTCCTTGAGGTTCAGGGTACTTAAAGTGGTAAAGTGTCCCGATAACTCCCGCTTTTTCCGATCTAAGTCTACCTTTTTAATGACTTGCAAAATGCGCGAATTGTTGACGATCAAACTCGGCATTCGGTCTACAAAGGAAACTGCTCTTTCGTTGCGATCGATCGGCGCCAGATTGCGAAAAGACATATCCGGTACTAACTTGCCGCTTGCATCATAAGCAAAAAATGGTCGGTAGCGATCGTATTCCAATTGCGGCGAATTGTTAATTATATCATTACCAATAAAAAAAGCCAGAATTACAATATCAGGACTGTAATCCCACACTTTTTTTCGCAGCATTATCAATTCTTGAGCAGTACCGTAGCCCTGCACCCCGAAATTCATGACCTCAACATTTTTGCGTCCCTTAACGGCTTCGCAGTTGCCTAACTTTCGTTCCAATTTTGACCAGAAAGTTTGTTCGACAGGTACGTGAATTGCTTCGGTGAAAGAATCGCCCAAAACCGCAACACGCAAAGTATTTGGAGGTTTGGCTTTTGTATGTTCACGATGATCGCGCAAACTCTCGCTATTCACCTGCACAAAACTCGCACCTTCCTCATTCCACTCCCCCGACGCACCAGGTTTCAGCTTCCAGCCCAAATTCGGATCGGAAGTGTGGAAACGAGTTGGCGCAGACTCTACGAAATCTCCTATTTTTGGATAGCCTTCAATCCTCGCTACCCGCAATCCAATTTCACCAATTACCACCCCCATCAATAAACCGACCAGTGTCAAACCCAAATTGACACCCAAATTTTTCAACTTGCTCATTATTTCAAAACAGCGTGTAAATAAATGGAGCAATCACAGAACCCTGACTCAATACAATCAAAGCTCCCAAAAACACTAAAGTCACAATGAGCGGCAACATCCAATACTTTTTGCGTTCTCTCATAAACGCCCACAAATCTTTGAGAAAGTCTAAAGTTGCTTCAAACACTTAAAAAGGACGCTCCATACTAACTTTTGTTCTTGCTTTACTTGGGACGCGGTAAGTATCCATTTTAGGATTGAGTTTGCGTCGCATTGCATCTTCGCCGAAAATGTTTTTGAGCACTCCCATCGGCCAAACTATCAGGTAAAAAACTATCCCTAGGATGAGCGGCGTTTGGATTTTGTGGAGGAGCAGTCCAAACCGCATCCACGCGTGATAAACGGGATTCAGCGATTTCGGCGCAACCAATCCTAGCACGATTAGGACTGCGCCGATTGCCCAGGGCAGCCAAGGTAGAGAATGCCGCCGCAGTAAAGGTACTGCTAAACCGAAGATAACTGCAATCAAGCCACCAATTAGCAGCCCGAAATCGCGCAAGCCTTTTTTGTCGAGTTTTTTAATTTCGTCGCTCATTAGAAATGGGGAATTGGGAATTGGGAATTGGGAATTGGGAATTGGGAATTAGTTATTAGTTATTCGTTGCAATAAATAGCTAATAACTAATAACTAATGACTAATGACTAATGACTAATCTAGTTCAAATTCATTTTTCCAAGCATCATCTTGTTTCCAAGGAATTTGTTCGGACTTGGGAAGCAAGTAATTTTCCAAAACCAGATAGTCCATTTCGGTTCGCATGAAACAGCGGTAAGCATCCTCTGGAGTGCAAACAATGGGTTCGCCTCGGACGTTGAAAGAAGTATTTACCACAATAGAACAGCCCGATCGCTTTTCAAAATGGCTGATTAAGTCATAGTAGCGAGGATTGGTTTCTTTGTGAACAGTTTGGATGCGAGCCGAGTAATCGACGTGGGTGACAGCCGGAATCTCCGATCGCGGAATGTTGAGCTTTTCAATGCCAAACAACTGCTCTTGTTCGGGAGTCATCGGAATACGGAGACTGGCTTTGACAGGTGCTACTAATAGCATATAAGGGCTAGAATGGTCAATCTCGAAATAATCCGCAACTCGCTCGGCTAAGATTGACGGCGCAAAAGGTCGAAAAGATTCCCGATATTTAATTTTCAGGTTCATCACGGACTGCATTTTAGCACTGCGGGGATCGCCAATGATCGATCGACCGCCCAGAGCCCGCGGCCCAAATTCCATCCGCCCTTGGAACCATCCCACCACATTTCCCTGTTCCAAAATTTCCGCCAACTGCGGCATTAATTCGGCATCGTCCAATCGGTGATAGCTAGCTTTGACAGCATCCAAATATTCGAGAATTTCTGCGTCAGTAAACCTCGGCCCCAAATATGAGCCGCGCATTTGATCGTGACAAGTTAAATGAGCAACAGACTTTGCCACAGTTGCCACCGCTGGGTTTGCAGTGATAACTTCAGTCCTCTCCTCAACCGCTGCGTTTGTAGTGATAAGTTCAGTTTTGAGGGATTCTATACTATTTGCTGTCGAGTTCGGGCTCACTGTGCGAGTTTGTTCGCAATACTGATACCAAATCGCCAAAGCCGCCCCCAAAGCACCGCCAGCATCTCCCGCCGCCGGCTGAATCCAAATATCTTTGAAAATACCTTCCCGCAAGAGCCTGCCGTTAGCAACACAGTTGAGAGCAACGCCGCCGGCCATACAAAGATAATCGACATCCAATTCTTTTTTAACTGTTCTGCACAGCCGCAAAACAACTTCTTCGGTAACAACTTGAATGGAAGCTGCAATGTCCATTTCTCGCTGAGTCAATTTTCCTTCAGCTTGACGCGGTGGCCCTTCAAACAATTCGTCAAACTTCTTGTTTGTCATGGTTAAGCCAACTGTATAGTTGAAATAATCCATGTTCAAACGAAAAGTTCCGTCATCTTTGAGGTCGATTAAATAGTTGAGAATCTTGTCTACATACTTGGGTTCGCCATAAGGTGCTAAACCCATGAGTTTGTATTCACCAGAGTTGACTTTGAAGCCTGTGTAATAGGTGAAAGCTGAATAAAGCAAACCCAAGGAGTGGGGAAAATCGATTTCCCACTGAGGTGTAAGTTGGTTGCCGTCTCCCAACCAAACTGAGGTTGTGGCCCACTCGCCCACGCCGTCGAGGCACAAAACGGCTGCTTTTTGAAACGGGCTGGGGAAAAATGCAGATGCTGCGTGGGATTGGTGGTGCTCGGTAAATAGCAGAGATGGCAGTTTATTCGTTTTGCAGTTTGCTATTGCTGCCAGATCTCTTTTGAGCATGGTTTTGAGGTAAAGCTTTTCTTTGAGCCATATCGGCATGGCTGCTAGGAAAGAGCGAAAACCTTGGGGTGCGTAGGCTAAATAGGTTTCGAGAAGGCGCTCGAATTTGACTAAAGGTTTGTCGTAAAAAACTATTCGATCGACTTCCCGCAAATCTATTTGCGCTTCTTTCAAGCAATAAGCGATCGCATTCTTAGGGAATCTGGCGTCATGCTTTTTGCGGGAAAATCTTTCTTCCTGCGCTGCGGCTATAATTTCTCCGTCGCGAATTAAGGCTGCGGCGCTGTCGTGATAGTACGCCGAGATTCCAAGTATGTTCATCGCTCTCCTCACAAATCGCAATGCGTTTGCTTTTGACTATTTAGAATAGCTAACGATTATAGCTGCTTCAGTGCAGATTGGGAATTGAGTTTTGCGATCGCCTCTAATTTTCCCTGGTTCCATGTCGGTGGGCCGCCCGACGGGGATCGAGTGTTAGAGAGCTTTTAAGCTAGCGCCGGCTTATCCTGCGCCCCCAAGCTCTGAAGTAAGTTACGACCGGGAATTGATAAAATTCACCGATCAACCACAGCACAATGCCTAAATGCGACAAAAAAGCTAAGCCTGTCCAAGCTAGGGGCAGCCAGGACAACCGGCTGCCGGGAACCGGGGGAAAATAGTAAGCTGAAAGTCCCAGCAAGGTAGTGGGAAGGAAAATTAGACCAAGAGCCGCTGCAAAATAGGGCCATCCGAATTCTACGCCTTCGAGGTGGGCTCCTATCCACTGTTTGCCGTTCCAGTGCCAAGTTACGGGCGGTTGCCGATCGGCCATTTGGAGCGATTGTCTTTCAACGCTTGCGGTATAAATGTGCTGGCAGAAGTTGCAAGCTAGGGCGTCCATCATCGGCATGGTAGAAATTTGACCGGTGCGGCACACGGGACAGGGATATGTATCTTGAGGGTTGAAAGGTCGGGTTGATTTTTTGAAAATCTGCATGGATCAGGCTGTTTGTCAAGATATTGAGCGATCTTAACAAAGTACAGAGATTATGGGTTGGCTGAGGGCGGTTTTTGTATCTAGATTGTTGGTGATTTAACAGGTTTTTTCACGCTTACGATCCCTACGGGTTAATGCAGTTTTATGGTGGATGATTCGGATTAATTGCGGTGATTGTTGCTGTACCGAATTCTGGCTCCTGCCCAGTGAAGTTTTTCCCTCAAAGTGTTGAAATAAGAATAGTTTTCCCGCAAAATGATAAACTTGGCTTCGCAGTCCGCCCTCCGCACGTCTACGCGGTGTCCTGGCCAAATTGCAGTACCTAAAACCCCGTCTGTCCAGAGTTTGGTACTGAGTTCGTAATCTGCTAAAGGCCAAATGCTGACGACTGAACCGGGCGGGAGGACGATCGCCCGACTGGATAAACTCAAAGGGCAAATCGGAGTAACTGCGATCGCCTCCATTCCGGAGTGCATAATCGGCCCGTTGGCAGATGCGGTGTAGCAAGTCGAACCGGTGGGAGTTGCCACAATTAAACCGTCGCCTTGATATTGATCGACTACTTCGCCGTCAACTTCCATTTCTAGAATACAGCTCGGCATTCGATCGGCTGAAGCAGGTTTGACACACATTTCATTTAGTGCCAAAAATCGATCGCTTTGGGGTTCGAGATTGCTTCTGTTTCCCTCAAAAACTGTTGCCTGCAACATCATCCGCTTCTGCACAGCATACCTGTCTTCCGAAAGTCTGTCCCAAATCTCCTCAGTATTTTGGAAATCCTCAAAAGACTCGGTTAAAAAACCCAGATGTCCCCCCACATTCGCTGCCAAAATCGGGATGCCGTCAGCCGCCAAATTCCGCGCGGCAGCTAGGGCCGTACCGTCACCCCCCAGCACTACCGCTAAATCAATTGGGCTGTTACTAGAAGCTAAAAACACCGGATACGGGTTATCTTTCGGGCCACTTGGCCCCATTAAAACCTGACACCCGCGACTTTCTAATTGGCGGGCACATTGTTCTGCCCACCGCTGGCTAAGGGTATCTCTGGCTTTGTGGGCGATAATTACTTGTTTTAGTTGCACAACCTATCGATTTTAGATTTTAGATTTTGGATTTTGGATTGTTAGATTTTAGAGTGACCTCACAACCTATCGATTTTAGATTTTGGATTTTGGATTGTTAGATTTTAGAGTGAACTCACAATCTATGGATTTTTGATTGTTAGATTTTAGGCTGAGTGAAATATTTTAAAATGTTCGATCGCACAAATTGGTTTTGGGCATCAGGTTAGATTTTAAACTATTTTTGAGTATTGCGAGGCAGAGCCTGTGGATCTGCGTTACCAGGATCTGCCTGGTAAAAAGAAAGCCGGGAATAAAAAATATTATGACTGCATTTCCACATCTTCCTTCTTCCGACTTCCATCGGACTGACATCCGTTATATCCGCTACATCCGTTACAGAATCGGTTGCCGAACTTCCTTCACCCCTCGCTGCGGCTGGATTTGGGCCGTGGCCAGATAATGCTGGAATCGGCCGCGAGTAAGCGAGAAACGGCGATCGCCCCAAAGCGGTTGAGGTGGCTGGGGTCAACAAAATAGTCATTGCGGCCCGGCCACCGCTGCGACAAGTCGCGGAAAGCGAAGCCTTTTTGCCGCGAGAGTTGCTGCATTCTCTGCCGGAACTGCTGTTCTGCCCGCAGGCGAGTTCCGTCTAAGTAGTCGTCGGTGAGGGGCAAATTGACGAAAATTAGGGGAATTTTGCGAGCTTTGGTAAATGCTACAACTGAGTTAAAGGCTGCTGCTTGTTTGCCTCCGAGGTTAAAGTTTTCGTAGTCGCGATCGTACTGACCTGAAACGTAAGCGCGTTCTCGATAATAAGTGTTGGGGTTGTAAGTGCCCGACATCGCCATGAATCCGTTGGAGTCGATCGAATCTGCCAATTGGTTGAGTTGTCTGAGGGCTACTGTTGTGCGTCGCGAGACTGGAATCAATTGTGTTTTTTGAGTTGCTGCATCCGCTGCGATCGGTTGTACCTCATATCTTGCAGCATTTGAGGCAACGGGCAAAATGCCCGTTCTTCCACTGGAGAGGAATTTGATTGGGGGGTGGGTGTCTTGCCCGCCTGTAGCATTTGAGGCAACGGGCAAGATGCCCGTTCCACT
Source organism: Microcoleus sp. D3_18_C4 (assembly GCF_036702355.1). Taxonomy (NCBI): domain Bacteria; kingdom Bacillati; phylum Cyanobacteriota; class Cyanophyceae; order Oscillatoriales; family Microcoleaceae; genus Microcoleus; species Microcoleus sp. D3_18_C4. The sequence continues at coordinate 43,520 of NZ_JAUBTF010000032.1, read as the reverse complement.
GGACTGTCGATCAATAGAGGTAAATGCTTTGCGGAAATTGTTGTTAGCGCAGGGCTGCGGGAATCTGTAACACATCGGAATCTCGTTGGGTTCATCCAACTCCAGTTCGGGGCGAATGCCTGCTGCTAAAAGTTGGCTGCCTTCAGAATCGACGATCGAATTAAAAGTGCGATCGTCCCGGCCGCTGTTAAATGCCCGCACACCATCAGCCCAGACAATCATTTGAGGCAAATGACCGGGCTTCAAAAGCCGCCGTAGTTGAAAGTCAACGACTTGTGCAGTTGCGCCATTGACTGAAAAGTTAAATACTTTTAAGCCCGGACGGCCCCTTTGGGCCAAAGATTGTTTTAGCTGTCTGGGATCGACGCCCTGCAATGCGCGGGAACTGCCGACAATCAAAACATCTGGTGGGCCGACCGCAGCAACGTAGGATAGGTAAAGTTGTAGTTGTTCGTTGAGCAAATCGCTGCTGAAGCTGACTGTACTGGCTTGCGATCTGGTTGCGCTCGCTTGCTGCTGGGAATAAACCAGGTTTCTCATGTACTCGATTACTTTTTTCTCCGCAAACGCCCGTCTGGGACTGCCGGGGGGAACGGCTTGCATCCAGGCGACGGCCTGCACCCACAGGGCAGCTACTTCGTCCCAGTCTTGTTTTGAATTGGCTGATTGAGCCAAATTAGAAGCTTGGGTGGCAAAGTTAACTGACTCCGTGAAGGCATCGTTTTGCGGGCAAGAGGGAAGGCTGAGGGATTTTCTGGTTTTGTTGGGGTTTTGAGCTAACAGAGACGTTGGGGACTGCGCTAGGACGGCGGATTCGTCGATCGAACCCGATGGCGCTGCGGTGTTGGGCGGCTTCGTTGACGAACATCCCAAAGTTACGGCTAATACAGCGGCTGCGGCGCAGGTACGTTTGAGGATGCTGGTGCTGATGCTAGCAATGTAGCGGCGAATCATAAAGCTTTCAGCGATCGCGAAACATTAATAGATATTACTAATTATCCGGTGGATGGAGCAATTGGCTCAAACAGATGTTTTAACCATTCAATAAAAATTAAGGCAATCGGGGAATCGCAGCTAAGCACCTGCGCTGTTATTGCTTGTCCCATCGGCATTGCTGGCGTTTTCTGCCATGCCAGCCAAGTGTGGATTAGCGCTTTGGGATGATGAATTAAAGTGTAGCGGTTAAGTTCGGCTTGTTCGATCTCTTGTAAAATTGCTTCGGCTTTCGGATGCAGGGTGTCGCCAGGGGGGATGAGATAGGCGACAAAATCTTCTAACATTCCAGGAAGTTGATTGTTTGGCATCAACCAAACTCCGACGCGAGGCAAGTATGGATCTGAAGGTGTGCAAACCCAGCCTTCGGGAGGGGGAGATTGCGGGATCTCTCGATAGCCACTCGAACTCAGTTTATCTTTAAGAGATTGCCACCGCCCACTTAAATTGCGATCGGCATCAACCACAATTCCCAACGTGCGTAAATTCTCTGCTTTCAATCTTTCTGGCAAGCCATCTAGCAGCGCTTCAACTCCTTCTGTACCTTCTTCTTGCGGTACTTCGACGGAAAATGTTTCTGGCAGTTGATATTGCTGGCACAAAGCCCAGATTACGTGTCGGTCATTCTTACCTTCTACCAATAACTGTTGGGGTTTTGGTTGAGGAGGTTTTCGTGCTTTGGGCATCAGCGCACCTCGATACTTTGGCGCACTGCAACGGACAATTGATCGGGAGTGTATTCAACTGCACGAATATCCTCACCGCGCCGGCTCAAGCGAAATAATTTGCCAACCGAACTATCTTCTGACTGTTCTAAGGCTTCTTGAAATGCGGCTATGCAATCCCAACTGTGGGTAGTTGCAAAGACTTGAACGTTCAATCGCTGTGCTGTTTCAAATATTAATCGCCACATATCAGTTTGGGTTTGATAGTAAAGACCTGTATCAATTTCATCGACTAGCAAAAAACCATTTTCTGATGATACGGCTGCCATTGCTATACTAAGAATTCGTCGCATACCCTCTCCCATACTGCCTAGAGGAACTGGGTGAGGCTGTCCCCGAAGTTTAAGCAAAATACCACTATTAGAAGTCTGGCGACTGGTGAAATTAATCCGTTCCACATCCGGCTCCAGAATTTGCAATGCTTCTACTACACTTTGTTCTTTCGGTGTGAGTGTTATTCTATCCCACAGTAGAGACAGTTGCTGAAAGTTTCTATTAGTGGTTGTCAGAAAATAATTTTGATTGCTGCTCCTTGTAGGAACAACTAACTGAGATGTGTTGCCCAACTCCAAGTAACGCCAATCGCCAGTTCTATCAGTACGGATAGGAATTCTTATTGGAGTATACTGTCCGTAGGAAATAACTAGCTCAGCTACTAACTCTCCAGTTGGAACTAAATCTTCAAATCCTGGGAGTGTAAGTTGTTGGAGAATACGATTAGGCTGAATCTTCAATGAAAGCAGATGCTCTTTTGTAGAGGAGATATCAATAGCCCGATCGAAGTTATTAAGTTGATGACCGTAAAAAATATGTAAAATATGATAATAATAACGCCGAGAAACGACTTCGCCATTTCTTTGTCTAGAACGCTCGAATGTTATTTCACCTCTGCTATTTAGCACCTCAAACAGAAACGGAATATTTCCTTCATTAACTAATAGATAAATGGCTTCCAAAAAAGTAGTTTTACCGCTATTGTTCTGACCGACTATCAGATTAACCCTAGCTAGATCGTCGATATGAAAATCTTTAAAACAGCGATAATTTTGGATGGTGAGATCGCGCAACATGGATTCCTCGCATATTAACTATATTCTATCATTTCTCCGTTCAGACTAGAAACCAGTATGGGATTCGATGACTGCTTCGGCTTGCAGGGCGATCGACCTCAATTTATCCAATGTATCCTGGTTCGCACTCTGCCACAACCCCCGCTGACGAGCTTCTAGCAATCTTTCCGCCATATCTCGCAGTGCCCAAGGATTGTTTTCTTGAATAAATGTCTGCACTTTCTCATCAAATATGTAAGCCTCTGCGATTCCTTCATACATAAAATCCTCTACACAATTTGCCGTAGCATCGTAAGCAAACAAAAAATCTACAGTTGCTGCTATTTCAAAAGCACCTTTATAACCGTGGCGCATCGCACCTTCTATCCATTTCGGATTCACAGCCCTGCTGCGATAAACCCGCGCAATTTCTTCTGTGAGTTGTCGCACTTTTGGATTTTCGGGAATCGAGTTATCTCCAAAATAGGTTTCAGGATTTTTGCCTTGCAAATTGCGAATTGCAGCCGTCATTCCGCCTTGGAATTGATAATAATCGTCGGAGTCGAGGATGTCGTGTTCGCGGTTGTCTTGGTTTTGCAGAACTATTTGCATTTGGCCGAGGCGTTTTTCAAATGCTTCGGGTGCAGAACCTCCCCATTCACTCTGTTTAACTCCTGCTACATCTCCCGGCAAATTTGAGGAACTAGAGGAGGTATAGGCGTAACTGCTCCAATTAATGTAAGCTTTTGCTAAATCGGCGTCGTCTGTCCAGTTTTGAGCTTCAATGATGCCTTGAAGTCCTGCGCCGTAAGCACCCGGTTTTGAGCCAAAGACTCGAAATTGCGATCGCCCTTGCGCCTCTTCCTGACTCAAACCTGTAGATTCCCAATACAAAATCTCTTCCTTAACTTGTGCTGCTAAAGGGTTGTTTTCTGGCGATTCGTCTAAATCTGCCACAGCTTTTACCGCACTATCAAACAAATCAATTAAATTAAAAAAAGCATCGCGGAAAAACCCAGAGATTCGCAAAGTAACATCAACGCGCGGCCGCCCCAAAACAGAAACTGGCAAGATTTCAAAATCTACAACCCGGCGCGAAGGGCCATCCCAAACTGGTTGAACTCCTATCAGCGCCAAGGCTTCGGCGATGTCGTCTCCCCCCGTCCGCATGGTGGATGTTCCCCACACTGACAAACCCAAAGTTTTCGGATATTCGCCGTTTTCTTGGGTGTATCTTTCGATTAAAGTTTCAGCAGCAACTCTGCCAACTCTCCAAGCAGTTTCTGTGGGAATGGCGCGGATATCTACTGAGTAAAAATTGCGACCGGTGGGCAATACATCTGGTCTGCCGCGAGTGGGCGCGCCGGATGCGCCGCTTGGTATGTGTCGCCCATCTAGTCCGCGCAAAAGGTTGGTAATTTCTTGATTTGTTTGGAGGAGGGAAGGTAAAAGATAGTTGTTTATCCAGTCTAATTCTTGTTGGGTTGCTTCTCCGATTGGGCTATTTTTAACCGCAGATGAACGCGGATTAACGCGGATATTTTCGATTAAATTATCTACTAATTCAGCGGCTTTTTCTTCGAGTTCGGCTGTTAAATCGCCTGCTGTGCGGTGCTGAATTATCGACGTTGGATCGCAGGTTAAGGGGTCGAAATCGTAGCCTGAGTCTTCTGCTAGGGCGCGGGTTAAGCCCGATCGCCCGTTGGTGGGATGGCGGGCGATCGCAATTATCAAATCTCTCAACTGTCTACCTTCGGGACACTGCCCAAAAATGTGCAGTCCGTCGCGAATTTGGGATTCTTTGAGTTCGCAAAGATAGCCGTCTGTGCGGGTGATAAATTCTGTAAATTCAGATTTATTTAGTTGTATTCCTAAGTCTTTATCTAAGTTTTCTTTGTTGGTAAGGGCGAGAATGCGATCGCGAATCATGGGCAATCTGGACGGATCTAAACTTTGGGCTTCGCAATACTCGTCGATTAAGGTTTCCAATTGCTGCAAAGGCCCGTAAAGTTCGGCGCGAGTCATCGGCGGTGTCAGGTGGTCGATTATCACGGCTTGCGATCGTCTTTTTGCTTGGGAACCTTCCCCCGGATCGTTGACAATGAAGGGATAAAAATTAGGCATCGCGCCTAAAGCTACTTCTGGATAACATTTGTTAGACAATGCTATACTTTTACCCGGAAGCCATTCTAAATTGCCGTGTTTTCCGGCATGAATTATAGCGTCAATTCCAAATTTTTCTCGCAGCCAATAATAGTAAGCTAAATAATTATGAGTGGGTTCTAAGTCTGGGGCATGATAATTTAAGGCGGGGTCAAGTTCATATCCCCGCGATGGTTGAATTCCTACAAATACATTACCGAACTGAATACCCGGAATCGGAAAAGACGTATTGTTACTTATAAAGTCTTGTGCATAGCTTCCCGGAATCCCCCATCTTTTACAAATCCCATCTTGCACTTCCTGCGGCAAAGTAGCAAAATATTCTTCATATTCTGCCAAATCCAATGATTGATGAACAGGGCGCAATTCGCGTCCTTCCGGGTCATTTGTCACCCCAGAAGTTAACAGTTCAATTAACTCGTTGCCGCTAGCGGGGATGTTTTCAATTTGATAGCCAGCTTGCTGCATAGCTTTGAGGATTTCGACACAGCTAGCGGGCGTATCTAAGCCGACGCCGTTGGCTAAGCGGGCGTTGCGAGTGGGGTAATTTGCGAGAATTATGGCAATGCGTCTGTTAGTGGCTGGGGTTTGTTTCATCTTCACCCAATTAGCGGTTAAATCTGCTACAAATGAAATGCGATCGCCCGCTGCTACATAGCCTACTACATCTGTTTCTAATTCGCTGTTCCAAGTCTGTACGGCTTTAAAAGAAACCGCCCTAGTAATGATTTTTCCGTCTACTTCCGGCAATGCTACATTCATCGCCACATCGCGGGGCGAAAGTCCTTGTAATTCAGTTTCCCACTGTTCCAAACCGCCGCCGCTGAAGATTGCTTGCAATACGGGAACGTCTAAGGATTTTAAGCTGTTTTGTGCCGGTTCTTGGCTGCTAAAACCGGAGACTGCAAAACTTGTAGTGTTGAGCAATAATTGAATTGGTTCTGATTCTTTGGGTTGGAAATATTCCAGCAATTCTATTTGCAAATCTGGTTCCCGCAGAGAAGACACAAAGACGGGAACTGGTACTAAGTTTCGCTCTGCTAGAGCTTGACAAAGTGCATCAATTGGTGCTAAGTTTCCTGATAAATAATGAGCGCGATAAAATAAAATTCCGACTTTAGATGTAGTTGGTAAACCCGGAGATCCCCCCCAGCCCCCCTTAATAAGGGGGGAGGAAGAAGTTGTCAAAGTCCCGCTTGTTAAGGGGGATTTAGGGGGATCTGAATCTGGTTGTAAAGTTGCAAAACACGCCCCCGCTTCTCCGCCCCATTCGTAAATTCCGACGCGGGAAACTGTTTGAGGTAGGGGCGGATTATAAGCAGTTTTGAGGCAAGTATCGGCGGCAAATTTTAGTGCATTAACAAAGTTTTGGACTCCGCCTTCTGTGAAATAGCGCCACAGTTTATTGACTGCTGACAGCGATACATTGGAATGGCTGATTAAATCTGGATCGGGACTGTCTTCTCCCGGCATTACAATGAGCGAGGCGTTAGTTTTCTGCACAGTTTCCCGCAGAATTTCTAACCCGTAAGACCAATAAGAACGCCCTCCTAAAAGTCTTAATATTATGACCTCTGCGCGTTCTAAAACTTCCTCGGCATAAGTATCAATTGTTAGTTGTTGCTGCAACTGAAGCAGGTTTACTGCGCGCATTTTGGGGAATTCGGCAGGCATTTTGGAGGCGGCGGCCGCGAGTGTTTGAATGTCGGTGTCAGCAGCACTAATAAATACTATTGGTGCTGGGGTTTGCTGAATAAAAATTACTCCTTCTGCTTGAGGGTTCCAACCTCCCGGTGTGGCGGCTATTTTGTGCATTAATTTTTCCTCTATATATAAATAACAAGTCGAAATTAAACGAAGTCTCAGAGGCACAGCCTCTCGCTTAATTATGCCACGAAAAAAGCGTTCGCAGCCTCGGAATGTAAGTCGTAGGATTTTGGAGAGGACTTGCATTCCGAGGCTGCGAACCAAATTACATAAAATATGAAAATTTTATAATGTTATAAATAAAACTCCTCCCATCATGATAGCAGCCCCTAAAAATCTTTCCTGAATATCTTTTTCCTTGAAAATGAAATGGCCGAACAGTACACCCATTAAGACGCTGGTACGCTTAAGTGCTATTACTTGCACGACTAAAGTCATTGTCAAAGCTTGCATCTGAAAAATGACTCCTAAAGCATTGAAAAAGCCCGTTGCCATTAGCATCGGTAAGTACTGGATAATTTGGCGCTTGGGGTTAGAGGTTTTGTGCAGTAAAACTGGCAGCAATAGGACACTCATAGTCGTCAATAAAGCGAACACCCAAAAAATTGGGGAAGAGTTTTGCACGCCGATTTTGTCAAAATTTGTGGTAATACTCCAGAGAAAAGCTACGAGTAACATCAATTTTGACCCTGGTTGGTGCAGAAGTGCTTTGAACGGGGCTAAGTAGCCTTGAGATTTTTCTTTGATGTTTAATAGATAAGAGCCCATGACTATGAGAAAAACTCCAATACCATCAAAAAAGTTGGGATATTCGCCGACAATTAACGGTGAAGTCAGCAGCATGAATAAGGGCGTCAAAGCTACCAGTGGCACGGCGAGGGATAAATCCGACAGTTTGATGGCTTTAATGTAGAGGAGAGCAATGACTGCGTTCATGGTGCCTCCGATTAACAAAGCTATCCAAAATTGTTGGTTTAATGGAGGTATTTCTATGATAAATAGCAACGGCGTTAAAAAGGCTGCTGTAAAAAATGTTAGCGACCAAGTTACGACATATTCGTCGTTTGCTTTCAGGTTGTGCTTGCTAAAAACATCTTTTACTGCTTCAAAAAAAGCGCTCAAACTCGCCAAAATTAACCACATCATCCTAAATATGCACTCCTGACTCGATCGTCGTTTAGCAAATCTGCTCCAATACCTGTGAGAGTAATGTTACCAGCTTCTAGTACGTAACCCCGATCGGCAATTTGCAGTGCTAAACTGGCGTTTTGTTCGACTAAAAGGATTGTAACGCCTGTGGAGCGCAGATTTTGAATAATTACAAAAATTTCTTTGACGATCGCAGGTGCTAACCCTAAACTAGGCTCGTCTAATAATAGCAGCTTCGGGCGACTCATCAGAGCACGGGCGATCGCCAGCATTTGCTGTTCCCCGCCGCTGAGGGTTCCTGCTAGCTGGCGGCGCCTTTCTGCTAGGCGCGGAAATATCTCAAATTGGCGATCTAAATCGGCTTTTACTGCCGCCGAGTCCGATCGAATATAGGCCCCCAATTCCAAGTTAGTTAACACAGTTTGCTGGGCCAAAACCCGCCGCCCTTCGGGACTGTGGGCGATTCCCAATTTCACAACTTCGTGAGCTTGGCGGCGGCTAATATCGCGCCCGCTATAAATAATTTGTCCTTGCCGCAAATTAACTATTTTAGAAATCGCTCTCAGGGTGGTACTTTTGCCCGCACCGTTGGCACCGATGAGACTGACAACCTCGCCTGCATTAATCGTGAGATTAATATTTTGTATGGCTTGAATTCCGCCATAATTTACAGAAACATTTTTGAGTTCTAAGAGGATGTTTTGGTTTGTTTTAGGTGGGCTATCTTGCATTTTGTGTGACGGGATTTTTGATAACAAAACTGTCTCTTTTCCAGCAGTGAACCAGGGGTTGAAACCTGGCTCATAGCTAAATTCCTCTTAAGAGGGCTGGAAGATTCATTTAAGGCTAACTATTAATTTTACTCGTTCCCCGTCAGAGCAGGCAAACATTTACAATTTCTACGTTTCATCTCCCAAATAAGCCTCAATCACCGCCGGGTCATTTCTCACAACAGCAGGTTCTCCCAAAGCAATAAGCTGACCGAAATGCAACACGGCAATCCGATCGCACAATCCCATAACTAGCGGTACATGATGCTCGATTAATATTACAGTTAAATTGAACTGTTGGCGTACTTCTCGGATAAATTCGCTTAATTTGTGCTTTTCATTGGGATTCATGCCCGCGGCGGGTTCATCTAACAAGAGTATTTGCGGTTCTAAGGCTAAAGCGCGGGCAATTTCTAAGCGCCTCTGGTCGCCGTAGGGCAAGTTTTTGGCTTGTTCGCCCGCGCGATCGCCCAATCCGACTAAATCCAACAATTCTAAGGCTTTTCGCTGGGTTTTGCGTTCCATTGCGTTAGACGCTGGCAAGCCGAAAATCCCCGCCAGCACAGATAAAACGGGATTGCCCGATCGACTGTGGATGTGTCGGGCGATCGCCACATTTTCCACAGCAGAAAGTTCCCCAAACAACCGGATATTTTGAAAAGTTCTGGCAATACCTTTATTAGCAATTTGATAAGGCTTCAATTGGGAAATATTTTCATTTTGATAAATCAGGTTGCCACTAGAAGCAGGTATCAGTCCAGTCATTAGATTAAATAGAGTTGTCTTGCCCGCGCCGTTAGGGCCGATTAATCCAAAAATTTCGTGTTTTTCAACTGTAAAAGATACGTTGTTTACAGCAATTAAACCACCAAAACGACGAGTTAATCCTTTGGCTGCTAAAACAGGATTGCTTGTTGAGAGGGTAAGGGGTTCGGAAATCATAAACACATCATAGAACGAATATAAGATATCTAATTATGCCTTAGACTGCCGAATGTTCTTAAAGTCACCCTTTTTAAGCAGTATTTAGGGCGATCGATTTCACCACAGACAAGCACAAATTTAGATCGCCTGGAGTCCTGAAACAGTTTGATGAGAATGTATACACAATTATTCAAATGGCTGAGACGGCTCATCAAACACAAGGATTTTAGCCCATGACGAAGCACTACCGACACAGATTAGCTGCCGTAATTGCCCTCTCGTTTCTATCTTTCACATCGCCTTCGCTGTTGACTCGCAATGCTGCGACTGGAATTGGGGAGGAACCCACAGCTAATCCCAAACAGATTGCCTTCCTCACCGAGAAGTTAAATATTAACGATGAAATGGCAATTGATCCAGCTATTAGGCTGTTACGAAAAATAGGTGAACCAGCCATCCCTGATAGGATGGAAGCATTGCATGATCAGAATTTGTCAGTCCGCCAGAGTGCTGCTGAGGTTCTAAGACAAATTCGTCTTCCTGCTATTTCTGCCTTTGTCAAAACCTTGAAAGACTCAGATGTGTCGGTTGGTGCAGAAACTAAAATTGCTGTGCCGCAGCTAATTCTGTTGCTGAAAGACTCCGATGCAACTGTGCGTAGCCGTGCTGACTATGCTTTGGGAAGGATGGGTGCAGAAGCTAAAACTGCTGTGCCGCAGCTAATTCTGTTGCTGAAAGACTCCGATGCAAATGTGCGTAGCCGTGCAGCCAATGCTTTGGGAAGGATGGGTGCAGAAGCTAAAACTGTTGTGCCGCAGCTAATTCTGTTGCTGAAAGACTCCGATGCAAAGGTGCGTAGCCGTGCAGACTATGCTTTGGCAAGGATGCGTGCAGAAGCTAAAACTGCACTGCCGCAGCTAATTTCCCTGCTTCAAGACTCAGATGCAACTGTGCGGAGTAGTGCAGCCAATGCTTTGGGAAGTTTCGGTGCAGAAGCTAAAACTGCACTGCCGCAGCTAATTGTCTTGCTGAAAGACTCCAATCCAAATGTGCGTAGTAGTACAGCCTCTGCTTTGAATAAAATCCGTGCAAAAGCTTAAACTGCACTGCCGCAGCTAATTGTCTTGCTGAAAGACTCCAATCCAAATGTGCGTAGGTAGTGCAGCCTCTGCTTTGGGGACGATTGGTGCAGAAGCTAAAACTGTTGTGTCGCAGCTAGTTCCGCTGCTGAAAGACTCCAATGCAAATGTGCGTAGGTAGTGCAGCCTCTGCTTTGGGGACGATTGGTGCAGAAGCTAAAACTGTTGTGTCGCAGCTAGTTCCGCTGCTGAAAGACTCCGATGCCAATCTGCGTAGCCCTGCGGCCCCTGTCTTGCTAAGTATTGCTCTTCACCTTCAAGAAAAAGCAAAGACGCTAACTTCACCGGAGTTAAATCAGGCTGTATCAAACCTAGAATCAGCCTTAAAAATTTTGGACGAACCTAAAGCTAATTTGTCACCACCAAGGATCCCAAATCTCCGTGTATACATCAATGCTCTCAAAGCTGAACAAAGCAATCGCCCCTGCATCAAATCACTTCCCAAAAGTCCCTACATCTGGGGAATTTACTTATTTTTCCTCTTCCGAACCTTTGGCATCCGCCCACTGTGGCTGCTCAAAATCTACGAAACCTTAAAACCGAAATAGCCGGCGGCAGAAACATCACCGTTTTGCTAGCAAAACTCTATATCAAACCACTCATTGCCAAGAAAAAAGGCACGACAGACGGCAATTCACCCGCTACTATTTTTGAGTAAATGCTGCACTATTTAAACCAAATAAACCGCAGCGGAACAGAGGATAAAGTCAGCGATTACACCGCTAGATATTAACGGCAACGATGAGAGTTAATGGCAAGATTTCTTGAAGGTAGCCGACTCCCAAAATTCATCAGAAGCGATCGCAGGCTTTCTGTTAGCCGTAAAAAATTGCTATCTCGATAAAATTCCCGGTGCAAAAGATACTGACTTTCTGCCACAAGAAATCACATCGCGCTATAATATTACAATTACCGTACCGCTTCAATCTCCTCAAGCCGTCTCGCCTGGGTAATCTTATGACGATGTACGTACCGGATTCGCAGCCTTCGCAAACAAAAGTCCTCCCTACGATGTATGATTTACCCAGTGAAGACCCGGAGGAACCCGGTTTGCCTGACGAATTCCACGACTTTCAACCTGAACTGCTGCGTTTAACCTGTCGCCCCGCAAACCATCCGCCCGAACAAATATTTATAGCGACAGACCTTAATCTCTACTACGATTCTAACCATCTCAATTGGTACAAAAGACCTGATTGGTTTGTCGTCTTGGGGGTTCCGAGATTTTATCGAGGTGACGAATTACGCCTCAGCTACGTGATGTGGCAAGAAAATGTCAGTCCTCTGGTAGTAATAGAACTGCTATCACCTGGAACTGAAGAGGAGGATTTAGGAATTACAGAAGAAACACCAAATAAACCGCCTACTAAGTGGCGAGTTTACGAACAGATTTTGCAGATTCCTTACTACTTTGTTTTTAGTCGGTATAACAATCAACTGAGAGTATTTCGTTTGATTGGCAATCGTTACCGCGAACAAGTTTTAACCGAACCCAGATTCTGGATACCGGAATTAGAATTAGGTATAGGTTTGTGGGAAGGTTGTTATCAAGGTTGTTCGAGGTTGTGGCTGCGTTGGTACGATGTCAGTGGCAATTGGGTTCTGACTCCAGAGGAGTTTGAAAGGCAGCGAGCCGAATTAGAAAGTCAGCGATCCGAATCAGAAAGTCAGCGAGCAAATAGTTTAGCCGATCGCCTCAGAGAAATGGGCATTAATCCAGATGAGCTGTAAAATTAAATAGCAGCATGAAATGGTGCAAGCTGCAAGCGCTGTCCATAAAAACTTATTAACTAAAAATAAATTATGCCAGACTCTACCTCACTGCGCGATCGCTACCTAGCCCTAATCGACAAAATTGTCGAAATCACCCTCAAAGGTCAAATTCGCTCCAAAGAACAAGTTTATCAAATGCTGGTGCAAGACATTAGTACCGGTACTGGCGAAATCTTTGAACGCTGTTTCGGCGAACGCCTTGATGCCGCCGAAAATCAACTCAGAAATGAAAAAGACGAAATCAAACAAGCAAAGGCAAATCGCAGCCTCCGAGCTCTCAAAACCATCCAAGGAGAATGGGAACGCTGGCAGAAAGATAACCGCGTCGATCGCGCAATTGCATCCTCTATCCAACAAATCGTTACTGCTGAATCTAACGCCCGCCTCTTGGCATTATTGCAAGTAATTGATCCGAATAAAGAACATCCGCTGACTCTAGATCAATTGCAGCAATTAGCCAAATCTCTGCACCAACAAATGCTGCAAACTGCCAATCCCGAAACAGAGCAAGATTTGCAGCAAATCACCGCCGGGATCGCCAAAGGTTTAGAATCTTGGCAGCGTTTGGAACCGGAACTTGTGGGCTGGATTTATCAGCCGCAGCAGCTAGGATTTGCCGGTAGTCCCGAACAAAATGGGCCTTGGGCTTTTTGGGCAAAAAAAGTTAACAGTCCCTTTCCCCAGGCTCTTTTGAATACTATTGCGATCGGTGAATCTGTAGTTAAATTCGCAGCCCAGAAATCGAATTTAGATTTAGGCATATTGGTGGAATTAGCGATTATTTTGCAGTGCTTGCAGCGGGCGTTGGCGACATGGTTTGACAAGCAAGTTTACGATTCCAAAGTGTCAACCAAAGCTTCTATTTCTACTTACATTACTTTTGCGGTAATTTGGAGTCAGCTAGCTAGTGGGTTTAATAATTCTACCAAGAGCGGGGAGCAGTTAGCCAATGCTTGTTTTCAAGTAACTTTGCAAATTTTGCGTGCTTTTTCTCAACGAGAATACTTTCCGCTTTACGGGGGAATTTTTGCTTCATTTGATGGTAAAGCTCTGCGTCATACTTTGGATTATTTAGATGAACCGCTGCGGCGAGTTGAAGGCACTCAAGCGAAAGCTCGAATTCTGACGCTTTTGGGTTATTCGATGCAGGCGGCTGGGGCTTACGAGCGATCGCTCTTGCTGCACAAGCAAGCGCTGGAAATTGCCCGTACCGAAGGAGACAAAGCTTGCGAAGTTGCCAATCTCAATCACATCAGCCGCAACTATGTTGCTCAAAAAAATTATCAGGAAGCGATTAATTACAGCCAGCGGGCTTTAATTATGGCACGACAAGCGGGAGAGCGACAAGGCGAGGCAAATGCTCTGGCTAATTTGGGTTACAGTGAAGTGTTTCAAGCGCGGCAGTTGGAGGAGGTGGAACCGGAGGTTTACGAGAGTGCGATCGGCTATTTGGAACAAGGTTTGTTGCTATCGGAAAAATTGGGCGATCGCCAAAGTCAAGCTTTTTGTTCCAGCAGTCTGGGTATCGCTAAAATTGCCCTAGAAAATGCTGAATCTGCGATCGAATATTTGCTCAAAGGTTGGCAAGCGGCTCAATTCTCAGGGGATTTATATTTGCAAGGTCTGAATTTGGCTTACTTGGCTCAAGCTTATTACAGAATCAACTCACTAGAAAAAGCGATATTTGCGGGCAGTTTGGGGATGTATACTCTGGAGCAAATTGGTGCGATGGAGTGGCGTCAATCGGCTGGCTTGTTGACTATTTTGCGGGGTCAAATGGGGGCTGAATCTTTTAAACAAGCTTTGGCTAAAAGTCGAGCGAATATCATTCCGGCGATCGGTGTTGATGGCTACGATTACATCCCGGAGTTGCTGGAAAAATATCAGCAATCTATTTAACTCTTTGTGGAACAGGCCGAAAAGCCTGTTGGTGAGAGGGGTGCAAAATGTAAGTTTTAACTCACCCAATAGCTGCATTATCAATAAGTCTTTCATGGGCGGGCATGATGCCCAGCCCACAACCAAATTTAAGTCTTTGTGGAACAGGCATCTTGCCTGTTCATTTGTTTTTATGCACCCCAACCTCCGAATAACTAATGCTCAACTATCACCGGTGTGCCAACTGCGACTTTCTCAAATAAAGCCTGTGCGTCTTTGTCAAACATTCTGACACAACCGTGAGAAGCTGCCCCCCCGATCGACTCTGGATTCGGAGTACCATGAAAACCAATCACATTCTTGCCATCCGTCCAAAATCCCATCCACCTACTCCCTAATGGATTGTCTGGCCCAGCAGGAATAAGTTCTCCTGTCCAAGGATTTTGCCAAACAGGATCTTTGATCATTTGCATAACTTTAAAATTGCCTGTAGGAGTTTCCCACCCACCTTTTCCCACAGCAACCGGGAAACTGGTTTGCACCTTATTTTGTCGGTAAACATAGACGCGGCGTTCTCGCAATTTCAGGACTAAACGCACTTCCTCAATAGGATTTACCGCAGGCTTTGGTTCCTGGGGAATATAACGAAATGGTTCTCCCAAGGGCGGCAGTTCTGGGGTTCCAAGATTCGGCAATTGTGTCTCGGATGTGGGCCGCTGCGCTGCGATCGCACTATTACTTGAATTAGCCACCAATTCGGCAGTCGCCTGCTGCTGTAGGCCGACCGACAGCGCGGCCGCACTCAAGCTAAGCACAATTAACTTGTTAAACAAAAATTTGCTCTTCACCATTGTTTTCTTCGCTAAACTCCTCACCAGCATTTCCTACAAAGTTCCTATCTAATTATCCGCCAACCGCACCTGATGAGAAAATTTTTGAGATGGCTTTTTGACGGCAACTGCGCTGTACAGTTTTTAGTTGAAATTCCACCACTGATAACTTGTAACTCAACACAAAGCTTAGGCAATAATACCAAAACAACAAGGTTTTTATAAGTGGCTCAGTGGAGTTACGCAATAGAATGTCGTTAAAAAACCCGGTTTATGGGTAAATCTTGCAAGAAAATGATTAAGTTTTCCCTCCGACTAATTGGATTTTTTAGTAATGGCCGACTGGCGATCGAGTATTCAAACTATGGCGCTGCTGTATCCGGCAAGCACAATCTGTCTTTGGGTAGAGTTCCCCCCAGCAACAGTTAGGTGGGCGGAAAAAAACTGCAACGGTCGATCGAATAAACTCAATATATCACGGCAACACTCTAGAGATGCAAACCGCTGAACTTGTTGTAAATCGGGAACTTATGATGTAAAATTTAGTCTTTCAATACTTGTTCGATAATCTTTTTTTGAGATTGTCATAAATTTCCTACTTTGGGGATTAAACTGGATTAGGTATAGAGGTTGGGACTTTCGTGCAGCGGAAGCAAACCCGACCCTGAATAGCAGTTAATGTGAGGTTTCAATGCGTCTTCAGAACATCAAATTATTGACAGGTGCAACACTGTCGGTGGTAATTTCGGCGGTCTCAGTACATCCTGCGATGGCTAACCCTGCAACTCAAATAGCCCAAACGCAGACCACCACAACAGCAAACACTACAACCATTGTAGGTTTTGTCAAAAGTATTGTCGGCGATGTAGTAACTATTCGCGAAGAAAGCGCGCCGTACAGGACTCTCAGGATTCAAAGATGCGTTCTGAGAATTATTGGCCTAGTACCGGGAATGAAAGTCAGAGCTACCGTCGCCGGATCTCAGATCCAAAATATCGCGGTGATCCCCGATTATAAGGTGGTAGCCACAACGGTTGCTCGTCCCGCCACCCCAGCACCGGCACCGCGTCCGGCTCCAGAACCGCCACCGCGTCCGGCTCCTCGTCCGGCTCCGGCTCCGGCTCCTCGTCCGGCTCCCCGTCCAATTCCGGCTCCGGCTCCCCGTCCGGCTCCTGTGAGAGGACTTTGGTAGACCTAGGTTATGCTATTTTCGATTTTTGATTTTTGATTTTCGATGGGAATGACCAAAAGCAATGTGGTCACCAGCCGCGTGATTCATTCGTGGAACGAGAAAAAAGCTCGAATCCGGATCGCAAGCCCTCGGAGTTATCAGTGGGGTCGCTTTTTTCAATCTAAAATCTAAAATTGATTGACTGATCAAGCTCAAAGCTTGGAGCACTTGCCTACAGTTGCATTCTTTTTTGCAACTGGTATCAGTAAATGGAATTAAGCCACCGCGCCGGCGGTGGCTTAGCTGTTCACTAGCAGGTAGAATAATAGAATTGTCCAGCAATTGTTGAGAAATCGCTGCTATGTATTACCTGCGTTTCTTGCTGCTAATTATGCTGTTGCCGATGATTGCGTGCGATCGAGCTACAGATGCGATCGCCCCTGCTGTGGGCGACAACGGCCCCGTGTCTCAAATTCCCTCCCGTGCACCGCTGGCAAATGTTGGGACAAATCAAATTGTACCGACCAAACCGCTTTCGCCGCAGCCAATCCGCATTGTTGCAACTACTTTGCCACAGCCAGGAGCCAGCGAAAGCGCCTCAAAGCCTCCTCAAGTAATACCGATTCCCGCATCGCCAGTGCTGCGAGTGCCTCCTGGCTTTGTCGTCAACGTTTTTGCTGACAATTTAGACGCTCCCCGATGGCTGGCTTTGACGCCGACAGGTGATGTTTTGGTAACAGAAACCCGGCAAAATCGGATTACACTGTTGCGAGATGCCAACGGCGATGGGGTTGCTGAGGTTCGCAAGACTTTTGCCAGTGCCCAAAACGGGTTAAATATTCCCTTTGGCATGGCTTTTGCCGATCGCTATTTTTTCCTCGGAAATACCGCTGAAGTCCGCCGATTTCCCTACACAAAAGGGCAGGAACAATTAATCGGTACTGGTCAAAAAATTGCCGATTTACCGGGCGGTGGCTACAACCAACACTGGACGCGAAATGTTGTGGTTTCCCCCGACAAGAGCAAGCTTTTCGTCTCAGTTGGATCGCAGTCTAATGCCGATGTCGAACCGCTGCCGAGGGCATCTGTTCAAGTGATGAATTTGGACGGCAAGAACCAGCAAATTTTTGCTTCCGGTTTGCGAAATCCGGTGGGATTGGATTTTCACCCAAAAACTAATCAACTCTACACGACAGTCAACGAACGCGACGGTTTGGGAGATGATTTGGTGCCGGATTACTTGACAAGAATTCGTCAAGGCGAGTTTTATGGCTGGCCTTACACTTATTTTAAGCCGAATTTGCTCGACCCGCGCCACTCCAGAAATGGCAATAGCGATCGACCTGATTTAGCGGCTAAAACATTAATGCCGGACGTGCTGTTTCAGGCGCATTCGGCGGCTTTGGGGCTTCAGTTTTACGACGGCAAAACGTTTCCCAAAAGATTCTCGAACGGGGCGTTTGTGGCGTTTCGCGGGAGTTGGAACCGGAACGCTGGAACTGGTTATAAAATCGTGTTTGTACCTTTTAATGCCGCGAATGGACGCCCTCAAGGTTATTATGAGGATTTTCTGACTGGTTTTCTCACAGATCCGTCGGGCCCGACAACTTGGGGAAGGCCGGTTGGTTTGCTGGTTTTACCTGACGGGAGTTTGCTATTTACTGAGGAAGCGAACAACCGGATTTATCGGGTGCAGTATCGCGGGTGACGATGGGGGGATTAATAAATTCTTCACCAGCGTCTACTTTTTGTTGAATCAACAAGGGATCTTCTTTTCTAATTTCTATTCAATTTGAGATTCGCTGGGTTGGGGCGGGTTTTGTAGACAGATTGCCTGCTGTTGGTTGTGATTGCGCGCTCAAACCGCCTCTACAACCTCGAATGTATCAGAACGATCGAGATTTTGCGATCGCGCTTTAAAATCCAGAACCGGGTTGTTTGAGAAATTCCGCTTCTTCCGGGGTTGTTTCGCGTCCGAGAATTTGATTGCGGTGAGGAAATCTCCCAAAACGCTCGATTATTTCCAAATGCTTCTGCGCGTATTCAATGACTGAATCGCTGTCAGGTTCGCCGCTGAGTTGGCTAAATAGTTCCACAGATTTTTGCTGGTTTTCTAATTTTTCGCTGTGTTCAAAAGGCAGATAAATAAACCATTTTTGTACAGTTAGCAATTCGCGATCGAATTTATGATTAACAGCGTATTCGGCGGTGGCTAAAGCTTTGCTGTCTGTGGCGAATGCTTGAGGTGTTCCGCGAAACATATTACGCGGGAATTGATCGAGCAGTAGAATTAATGCTAGGCAGTTTTCGGGGGAATCTTGCCATGAGTCGAGTTTACCGGAGGCGGCTAGTTCGTATTGCTGCAAAAAGCCCGATCCTCTTCGAGGGCTTCGCTAACGCACTTCTGCATCAAAATCCGCATCTTTTTCAAACCATTTCTTGTGGACTTTGCCAAACTCAAGAGAGTTCGATCGACCAAACCAAAAATCTAAAACTTCATTCATTAGCAATCTAGTATGTGATTGATTTTTGATTGCAGCTTCTGTGTCTGTAGTTGTACAAAATGCGCTATCTGTCCAACTACAAACCGCAGCGATTAATGATTAGCAATGTTGACTTAGGAACCTTTGTTGTCCGGTGCTTAAATTTACAAACTAGCAAACAGTCTGTCCCAAGTTTTGCCTCCCACCACTCCGTCTACAGGAATATGAGCTTGCCGCTGAAATTTCTTCACTGCATCTTCGGTTGTCGGACCGAAAACGCCATCAATTACGATCGGGTGTGCGGACAAGCCCCGCGCGTTCAACAACTTTTGCAGTTTCTTCACATCGTGCCCTTTCGAGCCGCATTTTAAAATCCTTTTATGGTGTCTGACTTGTGGTTCGTGGCAATCATTAGTGGGGCAAATTGCGCTGCCCGCTGTATAGTTTGCTGCATTTGCGCCAGTCAAAACTAATAAGCCCAGAACTGCAAGTAAATAATAAAAAGTCTGCGATCCAACCATACTTTCCCTGTTAATTTTCTCAAGCGTTTTTTGCAAGTTGGACGATTGTTTGAGGGTGAGAAACCGGGTTTCTGGGATGGGGGCATCCAATCTCGATTCACCTGGTTTCTGGCAACAGTCAACCGACATTCTACAATATAAGTGGCTTTACTGCAAAATCTCCGATCGTGCAAGTTAAATTTTGTTGCTGTTTGGTAGCAGCAAAGGTAACAATAACTTCGCAGGCAACTGCAACTGTCAGGATTACCAAGTTTCGCGCCAGCGGGTAATCGCAAACGTCATCATTCGTCGCTGAAGGAACCCGATAGTGTTGGTTCCAAATTATTTCGGAGTAATCGGCAGCTAATCCGACGTGCACGCAGGGAAGGGAGACACTCGCACAGTAATCCTTGACTGCTTGCCGCCCGACACTGTTATCAAAAGTATCGATGACTGTGGCGCTGTTGGCAAGCAGCCGATCGACATTTGCGGGTGTCAATTCTTTTGAGTGCGCGTCAATGCTGACGGACAAAGCGCGGTAGAGGTTGTTGGCGAGAATTTTGGCTTTGAATGCGCCGATGTCCGATCGATAATAGGGTTGAGTGGAAAGGTTGCGTTCCTCGATGCGATCGCGATCGATGACTTTTAACTGACAAAAGCCCGATCGCGCCAGACTTTCTGTAATATTCGCACCCAAAGCGCCCGCCCCGCACACCGTTACCGGGAAATTTTTGATCTGCGACATCACTGCCGCACTTCTGTAAAGTTGTTCGTGAAAAAATATACTCATAGTCAGTAGTCAGTAGTCAGTAGTCAGTAGTCAGTAGTCATTATTTACTATCTATCTTCAACTACTCCAACTAATGATTGCAAGTCGAAGTCTTTGTCCAATCCGCTGAGACAAATCCCCGCACTCATAACTGTCAAGTCATTTTTGGCGATCGCAGAAGTGTGGTGTTCTCCCGTTCCGCTAGTCCATTCAACTAGCCAATAATTTTCGCGATCGAAAAAATCCCGCAATTCACCGCCTCCCATTTTCAACGCCCGCTGCAAGCGCTTTTCTTCCCGCACTTTCGGATCGAAACCTTTAATATTTCGGGACACCAATTCGTAAACTGTTCGCATTTCCGGCGTCATTCCTTTAAAGCGAACATCTTGAGGCAAAATCAACTTTTTTAAAGCTGCTTTCAACTTCTCAGAGGGCAGCGGATCGGCGCGCCTGTCAATCTCTTCAAACCACAAACAATGACCGTCCCACCGCGCAACAATCGGCTCAAACTGCGAACCTTCTGTTACTAAATGCACGGGTACGGGTTTGGCAACACCCGTGCGCTGTTTAGCATCAGATTCGTTAACCGGATAAGCCAGCCAAGTTTGCCCTTGCAGCACGTAAGCCAAGTGCAAGCGAACGGGTACGAGCAGTTGCAAATACTCGGCAACTTGCGGCCAACTCGGTTCCTCAATCACCGCAGCAATTTTCTCATTAATCTGCCTAAAAATAGCCCATCCTTCAAATTGGCGCGGCTGCGGTTGAAAAGTATAAACCATTGAGCTAACTCTTATCCGTACGCTTCCTCCGCGCACGCAGGGCGCCAAAAATGGGGTATCGAGTAGCTGCCCTTCTTGGGCCGCAAGTTGGCTGAGAATTCTGCGAATATCTGCCAATGGATTGACCTCCCTAATCTTACTTATTGTACAGAACGCACTTTTAATTAAAGCCAATACAAAGAATTGTAAACACTCTTGACACGAATGAATATCCTAATATAATATTGAGCGAGTATAGAATTTTAACCTTGTAAATATCTCAAGTAAATATGCTGCCAAAGCTTTTTTCTAAGTTGGTTGTAGTGACAGCTCTGACAGTTCCTATTTTGGGGTCAGTCCAGGTAGCTAAAGCTCAGGACAGCTATGGAGCTACTGCTTATTCTCCGACTTCTGACGCCACTGGTATTAGTTGGGATCATGCTACAGAGAAAGAAGCACTAAACGCAGCAGTAGCCGTCTGCAATGAACAAAGCGGAGGTGCGAACGACTGCGAACCCCTGACATCTAATAGTAATAATTGTGGAGCGATCGCAGTAGGCAAAGGAGGAGCCGGTGCGGGCTGGGGCGACGATAAAGAAGCAGCAGAAGCTCAAGCTCTCGCAGGTTGCAGCGAACTAGAGGGCGGCAGTTGTAAAGTGCAGCTTTCAGCTTGCAACAACTAATTAAACTGATAAAAATCGGTGGAAGACGTGTATATTTTGGCTGCTCAAACAGCTTAAAAAATTGTATTTGGTATGGTGTGCATTGCACACCATACCAGATAAAACTCAGCTAAAATTAGGGTACGCAATGCACACTCGACGCAGCTAATCTCTTACTTCGGAGGTAACTGCATCTGGTGGCAGCAAACTTTCTAATCTATCTTTAGACCAGTATTCAGTAGGGTAAGCAAGTGCAATAATATCAGAGAGTCGAATCAGCCACGTAACTTGCCCGTAAGCATCGATATGTTCCGCCTGTTCGTTAGGGGGAACTATCACCAAAAGTTCCACAAACTCCCCGAACAAATTAGTCGGGATGCCGCCGAAACTGCTATTATTTGTTTTAATCCAAACTTTACTGCCTCGATCGAGAGCTTCTTGGAGTCGCTGGCAGAGCAAACTGGATTTTTTGACCTGGGATTTTTTGGCTTTCGACTTTTTTCCCATAGTTTTAAGAAGTTAAAGTAGTTGTATTGTGGGTTGCACCGTGGGTTGCACAGTTCGTTAGACAGTGGGTTGAGATTTAGTGCGATCCTCTTCGTTGGCGTAGCCCCCGTAGGGGCGGGCTTTCCTTCGGATCGCGAAAGCTAACGCTAACGCGGTTTGGTATTGAAACGGACAAAAGGAAAAAGGGCGATCGCCCCCTCGCTACCCCATTACTCTAGTCTATAAGAAAGTGCTGTACTGCGATCGTAATAACAATTTAATCGCAAAATCGGGAAATGACACCAGTTCCCAAAAAATGCGACTCTAGCCAAGGTTCAAACCCTTAATTCATCAGTGATTCCCAATCTAAAATCTAAAATCTAAAATCTAAAATGGTAGGACCTGCGGTGGCACTGTTACAAAGTCAGTCAACGAGACCCGTGTTTCTACTGTGCCCAAATGCAGTATAATTGGCGAAATCTTCCCCAATCGTTTAAGTAAAACAATGGACTGGCGAAAGCTCATTCATCCAACAAACCCGAAAGCTTCAACAAGTCAACCAGCAGCGCCAGAAACTCGATTGTCTGTAGAATTTTTGCTAGGGCTCTTTGCTGCGGGATGGACTCAACAGCAGGTGTTAGAGAAATATCCTGCACTCACTGCGGAAAAGTTGCGCGCTGCTTTGGCTGGTGCGGATTCCCAGTTAGTGTCATCCATCGCTAATCCAGAATTACAAGAAATTATCGCTCAAACTAGAGAATAATTTACAATGCTAACACCTGAAGGATTGCGGGCTGTTTTCCGTTTGCTGCTGAATGTCTCCATATATAAAAGTTCTACTTGACGCGATAATTCCAGGTTTGGATAGCTAAATCTATAAACCATCCTAAATTAAAGTCTGTCTCCTTTTGGTAAATTTCCCACCATTCCCTAGTAGTGCTATCAATAGGTGGAGTAATTCCTTTAAGGAGATACAAAAGTAAGAAAAAAGTATTATGATTATAACCTAGTGCAGCTTGCGTCAAGTACATATTAGGTTTACACCATTTTAACATTCCATGCCTAGTCATTCCTGAAAATGTATTAGGTTGAGGTTGCTCTTTTAAGTTGATAGTATCTTTTGTACAGACGACCCATTCTAGGGAAGAATTTTCCGAAAAAGGGTTGCTTCCTTTTTTCAAAACAAATCCAAATCGAGTAACCGGTGTTTTGATGTTTTTACTAACTGCTGTTGGCAACCAAAGAAATAAAAAGATTCCATTAGTAGTGTTAGTTATTTCTGCCACTTTTTTGTGATTCACTCCATCCCCAGTTCCATACAATATTTTTCTGTAAGTGGTACTAACCATTTCTTTTACTTTTGGCTGAGACAAAAGCAAAGTTCCCAACTTCAGAAAATCTGTATGATAGTCTGGTGGGAGCCTAGCTACAAAATTGCGAGTAAAAGCAGGTAAACTGCTACGATCTAAATTAGGAGAGATTTCTGGCAACCCAAATACAGGGTAAGAAATTTCATAAATTTGACTTAATAGTTTAAATTGACCTGAATTATGATAATTTTGTACAGTAAATTTCCAAAAACAAAAATCTTCTTCAAATTTTGAAGCTTCTTTGTCTGTGTAATTATCATCGTGAAAACTCGGTGCGATCGCTATCATTTTCACGGGCAATGAATAGTCAATTTTATCCTCAAAGCATTTATTGGTGAGAATAGCTTTACGATAACGAGTTAGCTGCGCAACTAATCCTCGATCTTCTTCATTTTTCAACTCAATAATTATCGGCTGATTTTCGGATTTGGTACAGCACAATAAATCGCATCGCTGCATTTTTACAGTATGCTGCCTTTTAATTTTAATTAGCGACGGAAATATTTCATCAAATTTCTCATCTATATAATCTTCCAAATCCATCTCGGATTGAAACCTGATTTCACCACCAATATAAATTAACTTGCGATTAGCAGTTTTTACCCTCTCATTCAACCTTTTACCTTGGGTTGATAGATGTTTTGCTTTGAGGTATGGCACAGTAGCTATCCCATAAAGTGAGCATTGCCCACCAGCATAACTGACGGGCAATGCCTAAATTCTATCACTTGTCATCCCTCACAGGCAGCGACGTATCCAGAATTTCCATCAACAATTCCAGCCGCGAAGGACGGCTCAACATCGGCACTAAATTCGGCAAGGAGTAGTAATCTCCCGCAAACGTAAAGGTTTCCACCGATACTTGTTTGTCCTTCAATTGCTTCTGGAGATATTCGCACCAAGCACCAACTCGCACAATCACAACATCAGGAATTACCCCCAAACTGCGGCAGTAATTCTGATAAGCATCTGCAAAATAAGGTGCAGCGTTTTCGCCTTCATCTGTCACCATAATGAATTGTTCGACAACCTGCTTTTTAATTCGCATTGCTTCCACCGCGCAACCGCAACTTGTGCCGCCGCCAGCGCGAATGTGCTTGAAAGCGCCTTCCCAGTCAGTCAATTCGCTGCCGTTTGCTTGCACTGGATACGGTATCGTGTCAAAGGCATAAACAAACAGTGCAGCCTCGGAAATGCCCGAAATCAAAGCAGCGAGACGCTTCCCGACTTCGATCGCACTTTCCATGCTTCCCGACTTGTCAATCAACAAACCGGTTGCTTTCGCAATCTTGCCGCGCTTCTTCACCTGTTCGTTTGTCACCGCTTCCAGCTTCGCCGCCGTTGCTGCGTCGAAATTCGCGCCCGCGCCCGCCACACTCGCTTTGTAAGCAGAAACCCGATCGCACTTTGCCGCTTCATCCAGCTTCGAGTCAATCAACTGCTTGACTTCCGGGTGTTCCATCGCCCCGCGCGACTGAATCGATTTCAAATTGTTGATGACTTCCTGCGGCGACATCGAGTTAATCAGCGCGGCCAAAACCGTTGGCGTTAGCTGTTTGATCGCACCAACTGCGATCGTATACGGAATCTTGTACTCAACAATCAAATTCGCCTGTTCCGCAGGTGTCGCCGCCTTTGCTAACTGCTTCAAAACGAATGCCAGAGAGTCTTCCGGCGGATTGTCTTTAAACAGAATAGCGTTAGCGCGATCGCTCGGCTTGACGTGCAGCGTTGCGTACAAATGCTTCATCGCCTTGCGGTTGCGGATGGCCGCGCGATCGAAAAACTGTGCATTCTTTTCCCGCGATTTCAGATAGCGAGTGACAGCAGTGCGCGCGCTGCGGGGCACCTTATTCTGGTGCTGCTTCATAAAGTCCACAATCCGCGAAACCTCGTAGGGAGGGAACTCTTGCAGCATCATAAAACCGGCATCTCGGTGTTCCGTCAGCGCCGAAGTCAGCAAATTTCCGGCAAAAACTTCCTTGTGATCGCGCACGTCGCCGTGACGTTGATACCACACTGCTAAATGACCGTAAAAAATCGGATCTAATTCAACAATTAACTTGTGAATTTCTGCTACTTTTTCTAATTGGCGGTGAGGAGTTGTGAGCAGACTGTTGAGCATTTCCAAACGCAAATCGCGCTCTGCTGCATTCATATTCATCGGTGCTACCTCCCTATAAGATTTTGGATTTGAGAAAGATTCAAAATCGGCGGTTGGCAGTTGTTGCACGCTAGCGAGTGAATTTAAAAAGTCACCGCGCAAGTTTGGGGAGCTTTTTTTGGTAAACCTAAATAGGGTTTGTATGTAAGCTCTCGCGATTAGGGCGCGGCAAAAACTGCTATTGAAAATTATTTGAGGGAAACTGTTTCTAGTTCAAGGGATCTCAAATCGGGTTCAACCCAGTTAATTCGAGCTTCCGAAGACATCAACCGATCGCGCGTGTAGTAGGTAAAAGGTAAAGTGCGATCGGCGTATTTTGCTATCAAACCGTTAGCCAAATGTACGATCGATTGATTTTGGCTTTCATCGGCGAGATATCGGCGAATAGTTCGCACCCAAAACAGCGTTAGTGTTTCGTGATACCCGCTGTTTTTTGTGGTTTCAATTCCTTGAGCCGAGTTGTAACGTTTAATGCCATTGCGAATCGCATTTATCGCTTCTTGCTCCGAGTCATAACACAGATACCACAGGGCAACAGTTAAATGTGCTTCGTGCGTCCATTGACTTCGCGACAGGTTGCCTTCTTGGAAGGCATGAATAAGACTGTCTATCTCCTTGGGCGATCGGTAAATTGCCAGTCTTTTTCTCATGGCTAATACCCAATTTATTTTTGAGGACGGAAGTCTTCAATACAAACAGGATTACTTAATTATTATCCTGAATTAAGAACAAAAGCTTATAGCGCATAAAAAGTCACTTCGCGCAAGTTAAGAAAGCCGTTGTTCATACGCAGGAGTAGAACCTACGACTTCTATTTTCAGAGAAATGCCCAATCAAGAGCTAGTATGTATGCTTCCTTTGTTGGGGCGCGAAGTGGAACTTTTAAGCGCCGGATAGATATAAAAAATTCAGCTATAAAAGGCAGCGCACAAGTCAGAGAAGCTTTAGCCTCGCGGCAAGTAGGAATTGAACCTACAATTCGATTTTAAGTCGAACGTATCCAGTTTGTAAGCTTCTTTTGTTAGGGTGCGCTGCCTAATACGTGCTTTAAGTGAATTTCTAGCCGTAAACGGCTTCTGGGCGAACAATTAAATCGCCGCTGGGACGGCGATCCAGAACGTAAGACTCGAAGCGAGATCCCTTGACATCAAAATGATTTGCCAGACGTTCCTTAATAGCCTTGTCGCTCATTCCTGCCGCGATACCCAGTTGGTCTTCAGCCAGATCGTAGGAACGTCCTTCAAAACGAATGTGAACCATTACCGATACCTCCTAGAGCAATTGTGGATTTTGGATTAGTAGCTTATCTGCTCTCGACTTTGGCTTTTTGTGAGACTTAGCAAATTGCCAGTATCGGTAAAGATTCACGAAATCCGATAATCTTTACTGAAAGAAGCGCCGTTCTAAATGATAAGCTTGTTTGATTTGGCGGATTTCCTCAGCCTTTTTGGTTGATTCAAATCTGGCAGAGCTTGTCTGTTCTGAATCCGCATCAAATTCGTTGAAATTAGACTGATTTCGTACAACATCTGACTCGCGCCGAGTCAGTTTGTAACCGAACAGTCTCGTATAAAGTAACAACATGACCATCGAGTCTATATTACAAGACTTTCAAATTGATGTTCGTTGAAATTTTGAGCAATATTTAGTTGTCAAGGTTCAGAATTTGCACGAAAAATACAGGTTTTTGCTTGTCCTGCGCTTTCCATACTTAAATACTACGTATATACTACATAAGTGTCAAGGGAGTAGCAAAAGTTTTTTAGATAAAACTTACACGAGTGGCGAAAAACCGGGTTTTTTCACCAAAATATTTCGTTGGTATCCGCAGATCCGGTAAAAAACCCGGTTTCTTGGGTCGGAGTGCGATCGCGAACTGTAACATCGATTAAACATCCTTAACATAGGAAATGCTATCGCGAATATTGTGAAAGCCAGCAGACTCGTAAAGTCCCATCGCACCTGATGAATTTTCAGCATCGACGCCGAGAATAGCAGTAGCCACACCGGCAGCTTTCAGTCGATGCAAACCAGCGAGCAACATTGCTCGTCCCAATCCCATTTTGCGGAAGCCGCGCCTCGTGCCGAGACAGGCAATCCAGCCTTCATTACGCCCGGTACGATCGCACTCTTCCACACTAATCTTGCAGTAACAAAAACTGACAAATGTGCCGTCATCAGCAACAGCAATCAAGTCTAAATCATTTCTGTAATCGGGTTTAGCTAACTCGTGCTTAAATTTATCCAACGTTAAATCGTGATGATTCCAGTGATCGATAAACGACTGGTTGAACATTTCTACCCAAGCTGCCGCATCCTGTTCGCCGGGGAACTGACGCAGCGCGAAACCTTCGGGGAAGTGCGGTTCTGGGATCGGTTCAGAGAGCGATCGCGCCATGCGGCAAAAATAGCGATCGACCTTAAAACCGCAACTTGTCAGCACAGAAAGGCGATCGCAATCCTCAGCGCGAGCGTAGGTTCGCAGCTTCACGCGCCCGCCCCGCATTGCAGACACTTCGCGCATCCGCACTTCACCCCAGGCGATCGCGGCTGCTTCCACATCGCCTCCGCGCGCACCTGGGTGGACGCGAAACCACAGCCAACCGTCAATTACTTCCCCAGGCTCAGAAACCGACAACTGAGCAAAACCGATTAATTTTCCCTCCGCATCTTCCCAAAGGCGGATATCGCGGGCTTTGTCTAGGGACGGTGCGTTAAATTCTTGTTGTAGTTCCGAGATGGAAGTGCCTTCATCGAGCCGATCGACTTCTTCGCAAGTATTGATTAAATGTGCGATCGCATCTAAATCGCGATCGCCCCCATAGCAGCGCGCCGAGAGACTTGCCATCATAGCTAATCACCATTCCCTGTTGTTATTCAGTTTAAAAATAGCTTGGGCGATCGCACTTTTATCGATCGGATGAGTCGATCGACATTAAAAATCCGACAACGCAAACACTCACAGCAATCCAACCGCTACCGCCATTGGCTGCTATCGTGAGCGCAAAATGGGCTAAAAGCGACATACTAGAGACAGTTTAAAGTCTCAAAACCTTGTGAATAGTAGGTTATTGGGGATGGGAGTAGAAGGACTTGAACCTTCGACCTTGAGATTAAGAGTCACCTGCTCTAACCAACTGAGCTATACTCCCGCATCTACAATAGTATAACACAACCGTTCTGAAAAATCAACTTTTTTTGTAAAAATTTGTGGCGATCGGTCTGACTCAACATTGAAATCGAGAAAATACCGCATACAATTTTTGTGTAATTCCTAGAAAATCATTTTGTAGTAAAGACTTCAGTCCTTTTTTGCCCGCAGTAATTGCAACTAATAAAGTCCTTATCGCTAATGCTTCACTCGATAATGAACCAACATGAAACCGTTGCTGTAGATTTTGCGATCGGCAACTTCCAAATTGGTCGGCTCGATTGCACCGGAAAAAAGAGGAATTCCCGCTCCGATTACTACCGGATTCAACTTCACAATCATCTCGTCAATCTCAGAAAAAAGAGTTGCAGCTAAAGCCCCACCACCGCAGAGCCAGATGTCTTTACCCGTTTCCCTTTTCAATTCCTTAACCAATTCAACAGGATTGTCCGAAACAAGTTCAATATTCTCATCGGGACTGGCTTCCATAGTGCGCGAAAAGACATACTGCTTCAAGCTGGGATAAGGATTAGTTACACCCACATTTAGTCCTACCTCATAAGTTTTCCGTCCCATCAAAACCGCATCAAACTGCTTGTTCTCTGCACGAATGCCTCGTGCTTCCTGAAAGTGAGCCGGAAAAGTTTCAGGAAAGGAATCTAACAAATCAGCGAAATGCTCTCGATCCAGAGGAAAACAATCAAATGAGCCATCTTCGCGAGCAATAAAACCGTCAACTGTGCAAGCAACGTAATATTTTAGTTTTCTCATCTTTCACGTTCATTTGGATATTACAACAATTTTACCTCGTAAAAACCAGGACGTGTTTCATCAAAATCATCCGCAACGTAAGTAAAAATTCCTTTTCCAAAGCCAAATCGACGAGGTTTGAGGACATCAGTCTTTTCAGGTGACTTTTCTTTCAGTTTTTGGATTTCGTTTAAAATTTGAGTATCCTTTAATAACAAGATCCACAGAATTAATTCTAATTTAAGAACTTGAATGCTCATGGCTTCTAGGTTGAATAACTACCAAATTTAGACTTATTATAAACCAATCCATCCACCGAGGAGGTACTGCCCCTCCTATCCCCGCGTTATCAGCACGGTGTCTCGCTTTTCGACTTCCGGTGGTTAAAAGGAAGATGAAGGAATCGAACCCTTACAGTTGCCTGTACCCCAGTTTTCAAGACTGGTTGCCAACCATTTAGCGGCATCTTCCAAGGGGTGTCCGACGGGGCTTGAACCCGCTAATAACTAGCTTCACGGGCTAGCGTCTCGACCGCTTCGAATTCAGACACCGAAAATGGAGTGGAGTCAAGGAGAATCGAACTCCTGGCTTCTTGCGTGCAAAGCAAGCGCTCTACCAATTGAGCTATGACCCCGCGTAAAAGATTCACCTGTAGAGTAAATCTAAAATCTAAAATCTAAAATCGAATGACCCCGCGTAAAAGATTCACCTGTGGAGTAAATCTAAAATCTAAAATCTAAAATCTAAAATTGGTGTGGTGGATTGCGATCGGATTTGAACCGATATCTTTCTAACAGCCAGTTAGATGCTTTACCAATTAAGCTACGAACCCCAGACAGCAGGAGCGGTAGGACTTGAACCCACAACATTCGAGGTAGAAGCTCGACACTCTATCCAGTTGAGTTACGCTCCCATGTTTTTTGTTATTGCGCGATTCCCTACGGGATAGCTGCGCTTCACGCACTTTGACGTGCAAGTTATCAGAGCATTGCGTTTTCTCAGTTACTAGAGGGACTCCGCCGATGAGTTATTACACACTCTTTAAAGGATGGCTACCTTTAAGCCAACCTGCCGGGTTCATGGCACTCCTCGTTCTCAAACGCCCGCTGATTTTGACAGCGTTACCTTTCCTCTCGTACTAAAGTATGTAGGCTCCAAAGATTGGGACACGCAAAGGGCGATCGCTCTTAATATAAAAAATTATCCATTCAATGGAATCAACCTCCTTAAATTAAAGCAAAAACAACGAGAGTGGTAGGACTCGAACCCACAACATCCGCGTCCGAAGCGCGGCGCTCTATCCATTGAGCTACACTCCCATAAATTGGTAGTCCTAACAGGAGATTACCCCGCGTCTGCTTGTAAGGCAAACGCTCTACCATCGAAGCTCAGGACTACAAAAGCGGATGATGGGACTCGAACCCATGCGCTGAGAATGGCATACTCAGATGCTAGCCTTTACATCACACCCGCAAACCGATTTGAGATTGGAAATTTTGGATTTAACCGAGATGTTGCACCCTTGTCAATAAGCCTTTTGAACGGGCAAGATGCCCGTTCCACAAGAAAATCTACTCTTTGTGGAACAGGCATCTTGCCTGTTCTTGAGAATGGTGCAAGATGTGAGATTTAACAAACTTCTTGTTTGCCCAAGCGGATAACGAGGATCGAACTCGTGCCTAGAGTTTGGAAGACTCGAATGCTACCGTTACACCATATCCGCAATTGTGGGGCTGGTGATAGGAATTGAACCTACAACCGACTGATTACAAATCAGTTGCTCTGCCTAATTGAGCTACACCAGCGCGCCAAGCAGATGGTGAGATTTGAACTCGCAAGAAGGCTTTACAAGAGCCTCATATTGCCAATTACATCACACCTGCATTTTTGGTGGCGGGGGCAGGAGTTGAACCTGCTATTAAGAGGCTTATGAGACCTCCAAGCCTACCCAGGCTACTTCACCCGCGATGTCACAAAATACCCCTGACTGGCATCGAACCAGCACTAACTAGAGCCTAAATCTAGCGCCTCTACCGATTGGGCTACAGGGGCAAAACAGATTTGAAATTTGAGATTTGAGATTTGAGATTGAATAAAACCTCATACCCCTGACAGGCCTCGAACCTGCAAAAAACACTCGTTCTGAGCGAGTGATGTTTTCCAATTACATCACAGGGGTAAAGTCGGGATGGTTGGATTTGAACCAACGACTCCATGCTCCCAAAGCATGGCTTCTGGCCGCTGAATTACATCCCGTTCATGCTCCTAGTGAGACTCGAACTCACACTCAAAATAAAACAGATTTTAAGTCTGCCGCGTCTGCCAATTCCGCCACAGGAGCAAGTAGAAACTTAGTTGAAAATTTGGTACTCCTGGTGAGATTTGAACTCACACAACACAATTTTTGAAATTGCGGCCTCTGCCAATTGGGCTACAGGAGCGTAATTTATCTGCTTTGGTAATAGCAGAACTGGGAAGGCAGGGATCGAACCTGCATTTTGCCGCTTTCAAAGAGCGGTGCCATACCGATTAGGCGACTTCCCAATAATTGGGTGCCGGGGTAGGCTTTGAACCTACATAAACTCCTATTTCAGAGATAGGCGACTTTACCAATTTGTCTACCCGGCAATAAAAAAAATGGCTGCCCCAGTAGGACTCGAACCTACAACCTAGCGGTTAACAACCGCTTGCTCTACCATTGAGCTATAAGGCAACGCAGTCCCCCAAGTCAGTATCGAACTGACGACCTCTTGTTCTTCAGACAAGCGCTCTACCAACTAAGCTATCGGGGGAAAACGGAGAAGGAGGGATTTGAACCCTCGACGGCTGTTAAACCGCTCTTTCTTAGCAGGAAAGCGCCTTAAGCCACTCGGCCACCTCTCCTCAGCGAGCGAGAACGGAGGGATTTGAACCCCCAAATCTTCAGTTTCGTAGACTGAGATGTTATCCAGTTACACCACGTTCTCAAGATTGCAACTGCGGATTAAATGCAGTTACAAATGGGTCGGGCTGGAATTGAACCAGCAACGCTTTAAGCTACTGTTTTACAGACAGCTACCCACGCCAATAGGAGGGCCGACCCAAGATAGGATTTTTGGTAGGTCGTCGAGGAATTGAACCTCGATCCATCCGCTTAAAAGGCGGCTGCAAAACCATTCTGCCAACGACCCACGAGAAGTGCTGACGGGAGTTGAACCCGCAATCACTTGGGTGAAAACCAAGCGGCTTAAACCATTTGCCTACAGCACTATAAATTGGCACAGGAACTGAGATTTGAACTCAGAATGCTGGTTTTGGAGACCAGAGTGTTGCCAGTTACACCATCCCTGCTTGTGGTGGCAGCGGCGGGATTTGCACCCGCATTGACCAAGGTATGAACTTGGCGCTTTGTTATTAAGCTACGCTGCAATGTCACTTTCGCTTCGTTCCTTTTCAAAGTTAAAAATTTCAATTAAAAGACTGTTAGTTTAATCTTTTAATTTCTATTTTTTAATTCCTGATGGGGAACAGAGGTTAGGGCGGGATTTGAACCCGCGAAAATCGGTTTTGCAGACCGACGCCTTCAACCACTCGGCCACCTAACCTGGGAGTCCCGACGAGGTTTGCACTCGCAATCTTCTCCTTGAGGGGGAGACGGCTTGACTTTTGCCTACGGGACTTTGACCCTCGCCGAAAAACGGATACTTGCTTTCCGACAGGAGGTGTGGATTTTAGACCAAAGTTCCAGTTCCCAGATTCTTCTCCTGTGGAGTAAATCTAAAATCTAAAATCTAAAATCTAAAATCGACTGACGGGAGTAACGAGACTTGAACTCGCAACCTTTCGCTCGACAGGCGATTGCTCTGACCGATTGAGCTATACCCCCGCGAAAATGAACAATATTCTGTCCTTGAATTACTCAAGTTGGGACGGGGTGGCGGTTGATTCCGCGTACTACAACCCGATCGGGCTTTTGTTGCCGGAGTCTACACCGCCAATGTCCACAATTATGTGACACGATTAACTTCCTATTCAGTTGTCAAGGTTCATATTGCTTGTGGGGCAAGGCTTTGAATCTCTTTCCCCTTCGTCATATGTTTATACTACATTGCGTATTACAAGACTGTCAAGGGGGTAATACAACTTTTTTTTAAATTGGGTTTTTTAAAGGGGTGCCGATCGCTCCAACCAACCCTCTGCGACCCCCAAAGTCCTTATATATCAACATTTTTACTGTTAAAGTGATGTTGTGGCGTAAGGTAAATCTGATGCTGAAACCGTACTACACTCCAATTTCTCTGAATTCTCGCCGTCGCGCGAGGTGGCACTTCTGGAAAATGCGATAATCAGCTTTTAGATATCAAATACTACAAATCAAACGTTGTCTGAATTGCCCTTAACTCCCGTGCCCGCATTGGCAGCCGATCGCCCAAACATCCGTGACTGGCTACACTCGTTAGATACCTGTCCGAGTACCAACAGTTGGGCGATCGCCCGCGCGGCCCAACTCCACCACGGAGATGCAGTATTTACCAAGCGACAAACCAGCGGGCGTGGCCAACACGGGCGCACCTGGCACGCCCCAACCGGTGTCTTAACTGTTAGTTTTGTACTCGACAACCTCAACCCCACTCTGTTGCCAGGGCTCAGTTTAGCAGCGGGTTTAGCCGTGATTTACGCGATCGAAGATTTGGTTCCCGACTGTCGCGATATGCTGCGCCTGAAATGGCCAAACGATGTCTGGATCGATCGCCACAAATTAGCCGGAATTCTCTGCGAAGCTACTTCCGGCAATGCTTTGGGCAAAACTCGCGCCGTTGTGGGAATTGGACTCAACCGCTGCGTAGATTTCGCGGCTGCGGGATTGGATGAAAGGGATCTCGGCAAAGCGGTAAGCTTGCATTCTATTGCTAGTACAGTACCAGATGAACTGTGTTTGCTCGATCGACTGCGGCACTATTTACTCGAACTAGCCGATATGTTTTCTACCACAGACAAGCCAGCCTCCAAGTCGGGTTTAGCGCTACTTTTGCCGGAATTGCGCCGCCGCGATGCGTTGATTGGCAGCCCCGTGGCGATCGAACTTGCGTCGGAGACTATCTGCGGAGAAGCAGCGGGCATTGATGGATGCGGCCGCTTGTTAGTATGCTTGGCGGGCGATCGAATACAAGCCTTTACCTCTGGGCGAGTTCGATTAATTTAAGAGTCAGTTGGCAGTTGGCAGTTGGCAGTTGGCAGTTGGCAGTTGTCATCACTCAACGCCGTCAACAGTCAACAGTCAACAGTCAACAGTCAACAATTCCCCATTCCCAATTTTAATTGATCACCTCAAATACTACCAATCTGCTCAGCCACAGCGGTTGATTGGCCTCCACACCTTCGGGACGACCCTTAGTAGAAGCAACTTGTATTCTGTTGCCATTTATCCCTTGTCTAACCAAAATATTTTTCACATTTGTCGCCCTTTCCAATGCCAACTTTTGATTTTCTACCGGAGTGCTTTTAAAATCGCTGTAGCCCACTATCCTTAAATTCTTCGTGCGATTTTTCTCCATATATTCCTTGACCTTGCTAAGCTTTTGTGCTACGTCTTTCGCCTCCAAACTTGCCGAACCTGCACCGAAATACACGCGAACTGGCATTATTATCTTTGGTGGCGGTGGAGTTCCTATTATCACTGTATTTGTTACCGACTTCACCCCCGGAATTTTCTCAAAAGCTTGAGTTATTTTCTGAGCATCTGGCACTTTGCTTACGCTGCCTGCAACGGCGACTTTTCCCTCAGCATAGCGAGCCGAGATATTAATGCTTTCTACTTTATTCAAAAGAGCTGCCGTCCGCTTGACATCGGCTTCGACTAAAACTGGATCAGGAGGTACTTCAACGGCTATAATTTTATTTTCAATTTTTGATTGTGGAGCCGCTTGCTGAGCGATTTTTTCCGCTTTTAATCGCAGATTTTGATTCGGCACTCGTCCAGAAATCTCCAATAATTTATCTTTAACATCTGCCGCGATACGATAAACCGATAACTCTGGAGCAGATTGTAATGCTAAATTCGTATCTGCTTCTAAGCTGGCTTCAACTCCGCTGCGGTATTGATGAATTCCCCAAGGTACCCCAATTAAACCTAACGCTGCCAAACCGATCATGGGTAAAATGGGAAGTTTAGAAGATTTAACTTTTACATCTGTATCGATTAATTTTTGCAATTTCGAGTTTACTTCGGGTGGTACAGTTGCTGGATCGCCGTTAAATGACTGAATTTGAGTTCCGTATTCTTGAACAATATTGTTGAATATCGATCGCATTTTATACTTAAACCACTGGCGGGTTTCTCCTTGCATCACTACTGCCAGATAACACGAACCCGCAACTTCCAGTACGATCGTAGATGTGCCGTATTCTATGGCATCAATCTCTGCAATATTTCCCGACTGAGATATGCAATCGTTGACAAAAGCCCGAATAGCAGTCAGCATTCCCGCTACCATGTCTGATTCTAGCTGTTCGCGTTCAGACTTCTGCACTGCTGAAATTACTAAGCCCGATTTTGCTTGAATTAAAAAAACAGCTTTAACACTCATTGGTGTTGTTTCTTTCAGCAGCAATTCTGCTTCAGAAATTCCCTGCAATTTTGATTTAATCTTGCGACTAATCACCTCTGGACTTAAAGTTGCTTCGAGTTTTTCATTAATTTCCCGCATCATCTCGGCGATGTATTTTAAAATCGTGCTGCCGATGATCGGATAAAGTGCATCCGACATTGCTTCTCGCTTGAGATGAATTTGCTGTTTGATAGCGGCAGCCATTTCCGGCGCGATCGCCATTGCAATTTCATCGGGCGATTCACTCATTCTGTGGCTGATTCCCACAGGAAGGGCCGACGATATGGCTACTCCCATCGATTGTCTATTTTCTCTGGTTTTCGTATTAATTATTTCATCAATTATCGGACTTATGGTTTCGACAAATGATTTTCTCGACTCATTAATTGTTTGGAGCATCATTTCGGGAAACATGATTTTAATTCGGGCGATTAATTCTTCCCGATCGCCTCCCCATTCCGCATCAGTAAT
The DNA here is from genome assembly GCF_036702355.1 of Microcoleus sp. D3_18_C4. Taxonomy (NCBI): domain Bacteria; kingdom Bacillati; phylum Cyanobacteriota; class Cyanophyceae; order Oscillatoriales; family Microcoleaceae; genus Microcoleus; species Microcoleus sp. D3_18_C4. The sequence goes on along the minus strand of NZ_JAUBTF010000032.1, from coordinate 7,098 downwards.
TTTACGATCGAGTTCCCCTACTTTATCGTTGAGTCTGTAATTATAACTTACAACTTCATCTAACAATGGTAAAATAGATTCGATGACAGACTTTTGCAGTTGGGCGTGATGGCTAACCATCAGCTCGTCAATCAAAGGTTTCAGTAAATCGGTAAACAAGTCTGTCGATTCATAAATCCGGTGTTCGATCGCCACAATCTGTTGTTCGATCTTCGCGAGTCTTTGATCGATCCTTTTATTCTGAATGATGGCATCGACAGCCGGGGCGATCGCAGATTCTATCTCTAGCTTTGCTTCCCCGATGTTTCGGGACAGCATTTCTACAATCACTGGCATTATTCTTGCCATCAACCCTTCTATCTCGGCTAAAACTTGCTGCTGAACTTCGACAATCTTAGTTTCATTATTTAATATTTGCGCTGCAATACCGCTGTTTTGAAGAGCTGTGTTGACACCGGGTGCGATCGCCTCTCTCACCTCTAACTTGGTTTCCTCGATTTTCCGGTTCAGCGACTCAATCATTAACGGCATTAACCTTGCCATTATATCTTCCGGCTGCGTTTTTTGCTGTCGCTGAAGATTATTTAGTCTACTTTCTACGTCGCTCAATTTTCCTTGAACTTCCCTTTGAAGAATTGCTGATTCTATCAAAGGTTGGATCGTCGCTGCTACTTGTAATTTTGATTCATCGATTTTCTGATTCAGCAAATCAGTTATTGCCGGCATTAGCATCGCCATTATCTCTTCTGGCTTCTGAGTTGGCGACTGTTGCGTAGCCAATCGGCTCTCGATGAGGCTCAATACTTTTTCTTCTATTTCTACCCAAGCTATTCTTACCTGTACTGAGGGAGCAACAGCTTCTACAACCTCTAATTTTAATTCACTAATTTTGCGGTTCAGCAAATCGCTAACTACTGGTACTAGCTGCTTAATTAAATCTTCAGGTTGCTGCTGGTAACGCTGCTGAATATTCGCAATTCTATCTTCAATTCTTACTACCTGTTCTTCAAGTCCGTTTTGATTGTGAATTACTTGATTGACTCTCGGTGCGATCGCCGAAGCTACCTCTAACTTAGACTCCTCTACCTTACGGTTGAGCAGATCGCCCACCACTGGCATCAGCCGTTGGATTAAGTGTTCTGTATTCGGCAGTGGCTGCTGGTTCAAATTAGCAATTTGATTTTCCCAATCTGCTAATTTTGCCTCCAACTCGATCGGATTAATGTTATTATTGCTCGCGAGTTCGATCGCCTTTTTTAATTCAGACTTCAACTCCTCTATTTCTTCTCTCACTAACTCAGGAATTAACGGTTTCAGTAAAACCATCAACTCTTCTGGTTGAGACATCAGCTTCTCAAAATTTTCCAACCTTTGTTCCACGCTCAAAACATTACTGTAAAATTCCGGTAAATCCCTTTCAAACAGCAGTTGTTGCAACTGTTTAAACTGCTCTACTGCTTGTTCTAATTCTTCCTCCGACTGCCGATTATTTTTGGCTACCTTCCCGGCAATAGATAAATCGGGTTCCTGATTATTGTTTTCTCGTCTTTGAGATGGGATCTCTTCCTCGTTAGTTAATACTTCCGGCACAATACTCGGTGATTCGATCCGAAAAGACAATTGTTGGCGTCGATTTTCCTCATCCTCCACCCGCTGCACAGACTTTTCCGAAAGGGGTAACTTCAGCTCGCTTGGTTCTTTTTTTGATTTCTTTAATAACTGGAATTCAGTCAGTATGGTTAGCAATTCCTGAAGTTGCTCTCCAGCTTTAGAATTTGCCAGAGTTGCATCAGAAACCTCTTTTTCTGACTGATATATTTTGCCTGAATTATCATTAGATGCTGCCATACTGCGCTACCAAAAGTTGATTTTAATCGACCGAAGGAAATTACCAGCTTGCTTGCCGCCTCACCCCAGCGAAAATCAATAGGAATGACACAATTGTTCCAAGCGTCAGGCGTACTAAAGCTATCGCCTTATTTTAACTGCTGTTCTGCGACTAGCCAACTGAGCCGCCAACTGCAATGCTGCCTTCATGCTGGAGGCATCCGCAATCCCTTGACCTACAATATCAAAAGCTGTCCCGTGATCCGGAGATGTGCGGACAAAAGGCAAGCCAATTGTAGTGTTGACTGCTTTATCGAAAGCCATCAATTTTACTGGAATCAACCCCTGGTCGTGGTACATTGCCAAGTAACCGTCGTGAGCTTCCTTGGCTAAACCGTACCAAACTTTAGCCGGTTTTACCCACAGGGTATCAGGGGGGACTGGCCCGTCTAACTGCACTTGAGGAAAGCGATCGCGCTGCGTTTCCAACCAAGGTATCATCCAGTCTTGCTCTTCATTTCCCAGTTTGCCATTTTCGCCGCTGTGAGGATTTAAGCCAGAAATCGCAATTTTCGGTCTTTCTAGCCCAAAATCTTCCCGCAAACAGTTTATCAGTAATTCTAGTTTTTCACTCAGTAATTCTGGAGTCAAAGCATCGGGGACTTGACGGAGTGAAATATGTGTGGTAGCGAGTAAAGTTACCAACGTCCAGCCACTGTGTGGAGATGTGGCGGCAAACAGCATTCCGAATCGCTGCGATTTTGCCCTTTCTGCGAGAAGTTCTGTTTGTCCGGGATAATTGTAACCTGCCGCCTGCCAGCAAGTTTTGGAAATCGGGCCTGTGACGATGGCGGAGAATTCGCCGGCGATGGTACGGGCGATCGCACTTTCCATGTAAGCAAAGCTAGCAGCCCCGCTAGCTGCACTCCCGACACCGGGGACAATTTCGCCCCACTTGCTGTCTGGTTCGATATCAATAATATTTAATGTTTCGGGATTTGCCGCTTCTGCTGCTGGATTAGTCGATCGCAACTTATCGTAAGTTTGCTGCAAAATCATCCTAGAACCAAAAACCGTCACCATCAAAGCAGCAGCGGGATCTGCCAATGCCTTGAGAATCACTTCCGGGCCAATTCCCGCCGGATCTCCCAGAGTTACAGCTAGTTTGGATTCCCGATCGAGACTCAAGGCAGTTTTCTCCAACAAAATACAGGAATTTCGGCACTGAAATTTTAGCATTCATGTACCGGGTTGACCCAAATTATATTATCTTTATTGAATGCGATCGCCCAATTGGACATATCAAAACCATGAATCCTGAAATTTTCAATGCAGCCTTTTTGTCCTTTTCCCTAATTTTCGTGGGTATAGGTGGAGGCTTCCTCCTGCTCAAATTGCAAGGCGGCGAAGAATAAGTTTTTTTCAACCAATCCTTCAGAAGCCTTATATCTTCTGCCTTCTAGAGTCTACTTGCTGCCGAAAGCCAGCCTTGGGCCGAATATCTCAAGCCTAAAATGAGAAAATTTCAGGTTTTTGTTAAGTTTGTTATAAAAACTTAACAAAAACCTGATACCATCTTATAGAAAGTTTAAGATTCATAATTAATCCCTAGATGACTTTATTGATTTTAGGTGCCACCGGCACTCTCGGCCGCCAAATAGCCCGCCGCGCCCTAGACGAGGGCTACCAGGTGCGCTGTTTAGTCAGAAGTTACAGAAAAGCTGCCTTTTTGAAAGAATGGGGCGCTGAACTCGTACCGGGAAACCTTTGCCAGCCAGACAGTCTGCCTCCGGCCCTAGAAGGCGTCAGTGCTATTATCGATGCAGCAACAGCCAGTGCAGCCGATTCTGTCAGCATCAAAAGAGTAGACTGGGACGGAAAAGTATCGCTGATCCAAGCAGCAGCAGCAGCAGGCATCAAGCGTTACATCTTCTTTTCCTTTCTCGACGCTGAGAAATATCCCCAAGTCCCGTTGTTGGAAATCAAGCGCTGTACCGAACTGTTCTTAGAAGAATCCGGTTTAGACTACACAATCTTGAGACCTTGCGGCTTTTTGCAAGGACTGCTGAGCCTGTATGCAATGCCGATTTTGGACAATCAGGCAGTCTGGCTGCCCAACAAGCCATCCGCCCTTGCCTACATGAACACTCAGGACGTTGCTAAATTTGCCGTCCGGGCCCTTTCCGTTCCTGAAACCGAGAAAAAAAGCTTTCCGGTGGTGGGAAATCGCGCTTGGGATGCTGACGAAATCGTGCGGTTGTGCGAACGGCTGTCAGGGAAGGAAGCCAAAATTACGCGCACCCCAGATGTCTTGTTGCAGGCTACTCGTAAATTAGCTACCTTCTTTCAGTGGAGTTGGAACGTAGCTGACAGATTGGCTTTTTCAGAAGTTTTGGCAGCCGGAAAACCCTTGAAAGCTCCGATGGATGATGTTTACAGTGTCTTCGGAATCGACCCTAAAGAAACTACTACTTTGGAGTCTTATCTCGAAGAATACTTTAATCTGATTATGAAGAAGCTCAAGGAAATAGAGTACGAGCAGCTTAAAACTAAAAAACGGAGTAAACAAAAAATGCCCTTTACATTTTAAAGTGCCGAAAGCTGGGATTATATACAACGACGTTAAACCTGTGGCTTGTCGCATCGCCGCAGAGTTAGAAGACAAGCTGACTGCCCGCGGCTGGGAGGTTTGCTCGGTTTCTGGTTCGGGAGGAATTCTGGGCTATTCTAGCCCCGATCGCCCCCTGTGCCACACTCAGATCGAACAACTCGTTCCCCCCGGTTTTGACAGCGACATGGAGTTTGCAGTGGTTTTGGGCGGCGACGGTACGGTGCTGTCGGCATTTCGCCAAGTCGCTCCGATTGGAGTGCCGCTGCTGACTGTCAATACCGGTCACATGGGCTTTTTAACAGAAACTTACCTGAACTTGCTGCCGCAAGCTTTGGAAAAGGTAATCGCCGGAGAATACGAAATAGAAGAAAGATCAATGCTGGCGGTGCGGTTGTTTCGAGAAAACGACTGCCTCTGGGAAGCCCTTTGTCTCAATGAAATGGTGCTGCACCGGGAACCGCTGACTTGTATGTGTCATTTTGAAGTGGCGATCGGGCAGCACGCCTCTGTTGACATTGCCGCAGATGGGGTAATTATCGCGACTCCCACAGGATCGACAGCTTACGCTCTTTCTGCAGGTGGCCCTGTCATCATTCCCGGAGTGCCGGTGTTGCAGTTGCTGCCTATTTGCCCGCATTCAATGGCTTCGCGGGCTTTGGTGTTTTCCAACACTGAGCCGGTCAAGATTTTGCCGGCGAGTCCAAACCGCCTGGTAATGGTGGTAGACGGGAACGGCGGATGTTATGTTCTGCCCGAAGATTGGGTGCAAGTCGAGCGAGCTCCGTATCCAGCCCGGTTTATTCGGGTGCAATCTTTTGAGTTTTTCCACATTTTGCGGGAAAAATTGGGCTGGGGATTGCCTCACATTGCTAAACCGAGTTCCGTTGAGTTGCCTTGATACTTGTTGTTGACACTCCCCGACTATCAAGGTACGGGGATTGTTGGCTCAACCAGTTGGCTTGCTCGTAGATATCATATCAAGTCGTAGCTGTAGGAGACTACAATTTCCGTTCTCGTTTTTCACCGATTGAAGGGATTTGGATTTCTTTATCTGTTGATAAATAGTAGAATAAAGCAGCAATTAGTGTTGGTAATGTAGGGCGACATTTATCCACCGGAATCTTTAATTCTCGATCGAGATTCCGAACCATCTCCAAAGTCAGGCTGCGTTTACGAGATAACGGTATAGTTGGAGTGTTTTCATTTCTATTCACTCTGCTTAGGACGGATTTCAAATTCTGAACGTGCCCGGAAGAAACAGACATCAAACTCGAAGAAGAAATTAGCTTGCCCCAAAATCAAAGGTACATTGGTTGCTTGTGTCCAGGCAAATGCCAGGTTAAGCGTTGGGAATGAACTAACTCGAGCATTAACAACGACTGCGCGGGCTTCAAATCGAGCCAAATTCCCAGCCAATACGACTGAGAGTGTCTCATTTTCCCAGACTAAGCTCAGTTGTAGCCCTAACTCGTAGGGCAAAACATTAACGCTTGCGCCTGTATCTAGTAAGCCCTCAGCGTTCAAGGATTGACCGTTCAGGCTGAGTGTCAATGGGAGATACGGCATTCGATCGACCATGCCAAGACTGCTGTCAATGATTTTGTAGGGAAATCTCTGAGCGTCAATCATTCTGTTCTTGTTGTTTTGTCGTCAGAAGATTCATTAAAACATTGGCAGCCTCAGAGCAATTGTAAGGCGACCAGACCGGATACTCTCGATCGGCAACAAAAAAGTTTGTTGCATCTTCTTCTTTGACCAATTCTGTTGCCAGAAACTGCATCAGCCGAAGCTTGTCAATTTTTGAAAGTTCCTGGATTTTGGACATTAGTTCAATTAATGGCATTTGAGAATCTCCTCGTTTGAGGTTTGGCGAAAAGATTGGATCTACTAGCTTGTTGCATGGGTGCGCGATCGAAGCGTGTCTATTTATTCTACCAACTTTCTGTAGGTCAAGCTCTCGATCGAGCTTCCGAATCATCTCCAAAATCAGACAGCGTTTGCGAGATAACGGCTAAAGTGAGTGGCGGCGAGTAGACTAGAACGTAGCGCGAAGACTCTGTACCGTCCGCTCCACTGTCTTGTTATACCTCTTACCCGCAGAAGAATCAAAACTCTCTGTAGATTGCAATTGGATCTACCATAATCTCATTTTTGAGTTTTCCAGTAAATTGCTTTTCCATCTCAGAGAGCTTTAAGATCATCTGAGCAACAGCCTCTTTCATATCTTTTGAACCAGAAGATTCTTCAGCAGGTAAATCAGGTGGCCCATCCTTACTTTGAGTAACTGTTCCAAAAATTATAAAGTCTTTCTCTGAGTATCTAGAATACTTCTTGACGATAAGATTCTCTTCCTCTCTTAAGTACTCTCTCTTTAAAAGTGCGCTAAACAAATAGTTCCCTTCCGGTTCAGATGAAAGATACGTTCTGACCTCAAACTGATCTTTATAGCCATAATTTAAAACAACCCCGACGTTATCAAGAAACTCTTGATCTATGTTCCAGCCTAGATTCTTAGCTATAATAGATAGATCATTTATCTTCTTAGAAGATTGCTTGGCAAAACCCTTTTCATTTTTGTTTTTCGCTGGGGGGGTGACAAAGAGGTCTACGAGATAGACTGTATAAGGGTTGCGGCCCGCATACCTTGTTGATAAAAACGG